>CALMZW010000321.1 GCA_937870605.1 uncultured Synergistaceae bacterium | reverse complement strand
CGCGTCTCCTACGGGCGCTTCACGGCGCTCCTCATGGCCGACGCCGAACGGGAGGAACGCGCGTCGGTCGGGACGTTCCCACAATCGGCGGTCCTCAAGGTGTCGCATCACGGCTCGCACAACGGCACGGACGCGGCGTTCCTGCGTCAGGTCCGTCCGGAAGCGGCCGTCATCACGTGCGCCGCGGAAAACGACTACGGCCACCCCCATAAGGCAGCCGTCCAGGCGCTGGAGAGGGCGGGCGTAGCATGGCGCTCCACCGCGAACGCCGGTCCGGTCGTGATCGCGAGCGACGGCAGGGAACTCTTCCTGAAGACGGGGACATACCGGCCCGAACCGAAACCGACGTCCGCCCCGGCTCCTGCGGCCGGAACCGTAGGGGGGTATATCGGCAACAGCAGGAGCAAGGTGTTCCATCTGCCGACGTGCGAGGGGCTTCCGGACGAGAAGAAACAGGTCCGCTTCGACGACAGGGACGATGCGATACGCGCGGGCTACAAGCCCTGCGGGAGGTGCAATCCGTGAGAGCGTTCGTCGATTCGGTGGAGGATGGCGTCGCGAGGGTTTTGCTCGGCGAGGACGAGTCGGTTGCGGTGACCGTTCCGGTTGCGTGGCTTCCCGAAGGGGTCCGCGAGGGACAGGTGCTCAGGGTCACGTGGGAAGCGGACGAGGACGGGACGGAAGACGCGAAGAAGGCCGTCGAAGACCTCTACGCGCAGCTCGGGGACAATCCGTAGGGCGGGGCGGACGCATCGCCTCCGCCTCCGCGCGAGGGAAGAATCCCACATGCACACCTCGAAACGGGGAGCCTCCGGATATTTTCAGCGGCTCCCCGTTGTCTTGGCTCTCTGTATGGATGCGTGTCCGGATCAGCGCGCGACAAGTTTGTACACGGCCGTGATGAACCCGCCGAAGACCTCGTGGCTGATCGTGAAGCCCCGGTGGAGGTAGAAGTCGAGCGCCTCGTCGTTGCCGTTCGAGATGTAGATGAAAATGACCGGGACGTCCTCGAAGCTTTCGAGCCACTCCATCGCCATGTCGAAGAGTTTCGACCCGAGCCCCAGGTTGCGGTATCCGTCGCGCAGGTACAGGTTGCTCAGACAGCCGACCTTCGGCGGAAGATCGTCCCAGTCGGGATAGAACCCCTTGCCGTTTTCGACCTTCGGGGCCCAGTCGGGAATCGCGTAGCGGCTCTCCCCGATGTTCTCGATGGTGGAAAAAACGTACCCGACCGGAACGCCGCCGTCCTTCGCGACGATGACCTGACGGTCCAGGGCATGTTCAAAACTTCGCTTCATCCTCGTATCGAAATTCATCGGGTCGAAGCACTCAGGGAAGATCGTCGCCTTCGCCTTCTGAAACGCCATCAGCTCGTTGCAGAGGTCCCTGCACTGTTCGATATTCCCGTCCCGAACGATATCTATCGTTATATTTTTCATCGATATCATCTCCTTCGTTATATTGAAAGGAAATATTGTTTTTCGCAGCTGCCGATGGTACTATAGGCACATCACTTTCTTTTTGCAAGTATGCACCTTTTGGTAACCTTACATACCTGAAGGTGCGTAATGGGCGGTGCGAACGCCCGGGAGGGGGTTTCATGAACGGACGGTGTCCCATCGAAACGACGGTCTCGCTGATCAACGGGAAATGGAAGCTGCTGATCCTCAAGGAGCTCTCGCAGGGGCCGGTGCGCTACGGACAGCTCGGAGCGCAGATCCCCGCCGTCAGCGCGAAGGTCCTGACGCAGCAGCTTCGGGAGATGGAGGAGGACGGCCTGATCGTGCGGACGGTCTTTGCGGAAGTGCCGCCGCGGGTCGAATATTCGCTCGCCGACATGGGGCTCAGCATCTTCACGCTGTTCAAGGAGCTGCGTCGCTGGGGGCTCGAAGAGGACGCGGTTCACGGGGCGAAATGCTCCTTTTGCGGCAAGTGCCAACCGTTCATCCGGGGCGAGCGGTAGGGAGCGCCGGTTGAACGGACGAAATGGGGGACGGCGGCGCCGGCGCCGACGGGGGAAGAAACAGCCTCCGGAGGCGTTTTTTTGTCTGTTCCGCAGGTGAGACCCGGGGAGCACGCAATATGAAGCGCGGGCGCTTTAAGAAAAGACAGGATTGATTTACAATATCTCGCGTATTCTGCGTTCAAAAACGGAGGCGGCGGGAGAGAACGCATTTTGAGCGGGCTTTGGAAGGCTCGGCGGAGGGAGCGTGCGGTTTTCGGGGAAGTGTGGACCGGAGCGGATTCCAAGAGAAACAGGAGGCGAATCGGTGATGATTGCACTGTGGCCCGTGGCCCGGCGTGCGTGGATGGCGGCGCTTCTCGGAATGTCTTTCGTCTGTTGGGCGGGGGCGGCGTATGCGGTTTCGGCGACGCTGTTCGTGACCCCGTCTCCGGACGTCAAGCCCGGCGACGAGCTGACGTTCCGGATGGAGGTTACCTATCAGGATCCGGCGCCCGTCGTATTGGTCTATCTTGGAGGGACGATGTGGACGACAGAGCTTCAGACCGTGAAGTATCCCGGTCCGGGAATGACCGGCACGGTGAAGTTCGCCAAGCCCTACACCGTTCCCTCTGACGCGAAAAACGCTTCGACGCTGTGTTTCGTGCCCGCGACGGGCGGCGGCAACGTGGACGTCAAACAGCCGATCGGCGAGAAGAAGTGCGTGACCGTAAAGTTCATGGTCCAGATCAAGAAGGACATTAAGGTCGCCCAGGTATCGAAGGCGGCGGCGACTCCCGACCTTGTGATCGACGAAGTCCTGATCGACCAGTCCAACGCGAAGATCGTCAGGGCGAAGATCGTCAACCAGGGGGGAATCGCGACGTCGCCCGCGTGCACGCTGTGCGTCCAGGTGCGGCAGTGGTCCGGCGGAGGCTCCAAGCAGCTGGCGAACAAGCAGGCGTCCGTCAAGGCGCTGAAACCCGGCGAAGAGGTCTGGATCGCGGTGGATACGGGCGTCATGGGGCCGGTATTCTACGCTCTGACGGTGGACTGCGCGAACGCCGTCAACGAATCGAACGAGAACAACAACAAGGCCGCGCTGGACAGGACGATCAAATAGCGGTCCGCGAAAAGGAATGGACTTGTTCTGCCGCCGATCATGCGGGCGCGGCGAGCAGGTCGTGCGGCGGACGACCTGCTCGCCCCCTTCCGAACGGTATAATGGCCCTGTCGTGACCATTTTGCCGGGGAGGGGCGTCGAAAATGCCGAAAATCCGAAACAGGAGCTACCTGACATTCAACCGTCTGATCAAAGAGAGCGTGTCGGCGCAGATCGTCGTCACGCTCTCGGTCCTCTTTCTGGTCGGCTTCATCCTCTGGGGCTCCTGGTACGCGGGGCTCATTCCGCTCGCCGGATTCCTCATCGCGCAGAGCGTGAATGTCGGGTCGAAACTGGCCCGGGACAACCGCGAGGGGAAGCGGCGCTGCTGGCTCGGAAGCGGACATACGGCGCTCCTCGGCTGGGACGAGACCGCGCCGGGAATCCTGAAAAAGAACATGGGGGCGGACAACCGGATCGTCGTGCTCTCGTCCGTCAGGACGGAACACATCAGACGGGAACTTGAAGCCGCGAACATCGGCCGAAACCGGAGGCTCTTCCTCTTCAACGGAAACTACGGCGACGAGGACGAAATCAGGGGGCTCTCGCCCGACAAGGCCGCGCGTCTCTATCTCCTCGGGGACGCGGGCGACCCGTCCCGCGACAGCAAGAACATCGAAACGGCCGTGAAGATCCTTGAGATCCTCGGCGACAACCCTCCGCAGCGCGCGATCGACTGCTTCTTCCACATCTACGACCTCTATATCTTCAACATGATGCAGGGAAGCGACTACTTCTCGGAGGCCGACAGGCGATACCTGAACATTCGCCTGTTCAACTTCTACGAGGAGTGGGCGCAGCGGCTGTGGAGCTACCTCCCCGACGGAGCGGGGGAGCACCCCTATCCGGCGCTCGCCTACGACGCGGAGCGCCTGGCGCGCGGGGGCAACGTCCACCTCGTCATCGCGGGATTCGGAAAGATGGGGCAGGCGCTGGCCGTCGAAGCGATCCGCGTGTGCCACTACGCCAACGGCGCGAAGACGCGGATCACCGTCGTCGACACGGACGTCGCGCGCGAGAAGGACAAGTTCGTCAGCTGCTTCTCCATCTGCGACGAAACCGGGCGGCGCCTGCTTCACGACGTCGATATCGACTTCGTCGCCGACTCCCTCGAATCGCCCCGGACCAACGCGTTCCTGAAGGCGCTCTACAGGGACGAAAAACAGATTCCCACCGTCGCGATCTGCTTCTCCGACGTCGACAAGGCTCTCTCGGCGGCGCTGGCGCTTCCCGTGGACATCAAGAAATCCGAGATCCCGATCCTGATCCGGCAGGAGGGGCACACGGGCCTGCGGGCCCTCAAGGAGCGCTTCGAGGAGACGCGGAACGCGGACGGCGTCCATATCTGGAAGAACATCCACTACTTCGGCGGCCTCGACGAATACGTTCACGACGAGTCGGACAACGAACGCATGGCGATGCTCCTCAACGCCGTCTACAAAGCGCACGTTCTCGCCCCGGAAGCGCTCGACGCGGCCATCGCCGAATGCAGGGAACAGGACATGGAAAGCCTCGAGGCCTACTTCTGGGCGAATCAGGAGGAGACATTCCGGTGGTCGAGCCGCTACCGGGCGGCCGCACTGGTCGAACGGCTGCGCGGATTCGGCTATTCGCTCCGGGGACCGGGCGGCGCAGACGGCGGCGAGCCTGCGTTCCGGATTTTTCCGGAGCTCGACGGCGGGGGCGTGAAGCGCATGATCGACGGCCTCCGGCGGGAGACGATCTTGCCGAAGGAGACGGTGGACCGGCTCGCCGAGGCCGAACACGACCGCTGGTGGTCGGAGCGCGTGCTCGCCGGCTGGGAGCATGCGCCCGAAACCGACCGGGAGAACCTTCGGCACGCCGACCTCCGGCCCTACGCGGAGCTGTCTCCCGAATCGCGGGAAAAGGACATCCTCGTCGCGACGCTGATCCCCTGGCTGGCGAAGACCTGCGGGTGGGCGCTGGACGGGGCGGGGAATCGTTCGGACGATGCTTGAGTACCGCTATCTGGAATCGCTGAAAACGCAGCATTGCGGATGGGCCCTGTTGCGATCCGACAACGTCTCGTTCGTGGCGTCGTTTCTCCATGAGGTCTTCATCGCGGACAACCGGCGCAGGATATCGAGGTACGCGCTGATCGAAAAGCTCGAGGACTACATGCGAATGATCCGGGACATCGCCGGAGAGGCGCAGTTTCCGCAGACTCCCGCCGAATACCTCAACGAGTGGGTCAACCGGCAATGGCTGAACAAGACGTACGGGAAGAACGACGAGATCTTTCACGACCTGACATCCGCGTCGGAACGGGCGATACGCTGGCTCGCGGAGCTTGACAGGGGGAGCTTCATCGCGACGGAATCGCGTCTCGTGACGATGTACGGCCTGCTTCGGAGCCTCTGTCACGAGACGGACCCGAACCCCGGCGTGCGGATCGACGAGCTGGAGCGGCAGCGCGACGCCATAAGCCGGACGATAGAAGAGATACGGAAGGGCGACATGCCCGTCCTCAGCGATATCGCCGTCAAGGGCAAGTTCCAGCAGTTTCTGGGCATGGCTCGGGACCTCGTGTCCGACTTCCGCGAAATCGAGCAGAATTTCCGGATGCTCGACTCGAACATCCGGGAGCGAATCCTGCTGGGGCAGGAAGGGAAGGGCGCCGTCCTCGGGAACCTTCTGGAGCAGCGAAGCTCCATCCTCGCGTCCGAGCAGGGCAGGAGTTTCGACGCGTTCTGGAAGACATTGACGTCCCCGAACCGGCAGGAGGAATTCTCCGAGTACATCGCGCGGGTGCTCGCGCTCGAACCGGTCCGGGAGATGAACCCGGATCGCGGCATACGCGGCGTGTACGACGTCTGGCTCAGGGCCGGACGGGATATCGCGGCCATCATGGCCGAGATATCGGAACAGTTGCGGCGGTTCGTCGAGGAGGTCTCCTCGGACAACCGGACCGTCATGGACCTGGTCCGCGGCATCGAGCAGAAGTTCTTCGCGCAGCGGGAGAATGTCCCGAAGTCCGATTTCACGGACATCGAAGGGATCTCTCCGGCGGGGGGATTCCTCATGAACCGCTCCCTGTACGTTCCGAAGGTCCGGCGGAACATCGCGTCGAAGGACCTCGTCGAGGAGGATACGAGCGATGTCGATATCGCCGCGATGTTCGTCCCGACGGTCGACAAGCGGAAGCTCCGGAAAAACGTCGAGTCCGTTCTGGAGGACCGCGAAAGCGCCACGCTCGGAGAGCTGCTCCGGGAATACCCGGCGGAAAACGGACTTGAGGAGGTCGTGGCGTATCTGATGTTGGCCTACGAGGAATTCGGGTATCATGACGATGGAGAGGAATCGGAAACCGTGACGTGGAAACGCGGAAGCGGCGCCGTCCGCACCGCGAGCATCCCGAAAGTGGCGTTCGAACGGAAAAAAACGCAGCCGCAGGGAGGACGCGCCGATGGGTAGGAAAGACCCGGCCCTTTCCTCCGTCCTCGTCCATCTCTTCAAGGGCGCCGTGTACGCGGACAGCGACGCTCTCCTGTGGAAAGATCTTCTGGAGCAGCAGCCGCAGGTTCGCGACTACATAGCGGTCCTCGGGCTCGACCTGACCGTCAACGAGGCGGAGGGCTACGCATTCCTGCGGCAGCGCGACGTCGATTCCGACGACGAGGAGAAGATCCCGAAGCTCATAATACGGCGGCCCCTGTCGTTCCGCGTCAGCTACCTCTTCGTCGTTCTCCGCAAGAAGATCGCCGAACGCGACGCACAGGGAGGGGATCCGAAATTCGTGCTTTCCTTCCAGGAAATCGCGAACGCCATGAGGAGCATGTTCCCAGGCGACAGGAACAACGAGGCGAAGGCGACGGACCAGATACGGACCGACATCGCAAAGGCCGTCGAACTCGGCTTCCTCAGAAAGCTGAATTCCGACAGGGAATTCGACGCCGCGTCCGCGGAGGACAATTACGAGGTCCGGCGCATCCTGAAGGATTTCGTCGATGTTCAGTGGCTGAAAAGCCTGGACGAAAAACTCGCCGCGTACGCCGAACACGCGGCGCGCGCCGGGAAATCCGCAGACGACACGGAGGCGGCCGATGGATAAGGTGTTCCGGGAAGAGGAAGGCGGGTTCCGGCTCGACCGGGTCGAACTCTACAACTGGGGGACATTCGACGGAACCGTCTCCGTCATTCGCCCCGAATGCAAAAACATGTTGCTGACCGGGGATATCGGGTCGGGAAAATCGACCATCGTTGACGCGATCGCGACGCTTCTCGCGTCTCCCGGCAAGGCCGCGTACAACAAGGCGGCCGGCGCCGGCGCGGGCGAACGGAGCCTGCTCTCCTATGTCCGCGGCCAGTACAAGTCGAACGAGAACGAATTCACCGGAACGCTCGAACCGCAATACCTCCGGCAAAGCGACGCCTATACGGTGATTCTCGGCGCATTCCGGGACGCGCGGGCGAAGAAGACGCTGACGACGGCCCTTTTCTGCTCCATGGAAGACGGGACCGACCAGCCCGTCCGGATCTACTTCGGGTTCGAGGGGGACCTCTCCATCGCGAAGAATTTCAGCGGCTTCGGGGACATCCCCCGACTGAAACAGCGGATGAAAGCCGCGGGCGTCCGGGTTTTCGAGACCTTCAAAGCCTATATCACGTGGTTCTGCAACAAGGTCGGCATCGAGAACGACCAGGCGTTGAACCTGTTCCTCCAGACGATATCCATGAAGTCCGTCGACAGCCTCGAAGCGTTCGTCCGGAAGTACATGCTCGAACCCTTCCCGGCCCGGGAGCAGATCGACAAACTCCTGAAGCACTTCGACGACCTGACGAAAATCCACGAAGAGATCCTGAAGGCGAAGAGACGGATAGCGATTCTTGACCCCATGATGCGCAAGCACGAGACGTACGCGGACGTCGTGTCGCTCGAAACAAGGGAGAAGAACATCCTCGCCTCGCTCGAACACTGGTTCGCGGCGGCCGAAAAGGGCCTGTTCGAGGAAAAGAAGGCGCAGCTCGAAGAGCGACTCGCGGCGGTTCAGGTCCGCATCGCGACGGGGAAAGCGGATAAGACGGCCCTCGAAGACAAGCGGCAGACGCTGAAGATGGATATCGAACGCAGCGGCGGAAGCAGGATCGCCGAAATAGAGCAGGAGATCCACAGGGAGGAGGTCCTTCTCGGGCATGTGAGAAGGCGGGCCTCGACGTACGTCGACCGGCTGCACGAGACCGGGCTCTGCCTCGACGTGAGCGACGAGATGCTGACGGAGGCCATCTTCCTCGAAACGAAGCGAAAGATCGCGGAATTCGCCGCCGAAATGGCAGCCAGAAAGGACGCCGCGGAAGAGCGCCGGGATTCCGTCAGGGAGCCTCTCCGGAAACTCGAAGAGGACCTTCGGGGCATCCGGGAGGAACTCCGGAGCCTCCGTTCCCGGAAGAACAATCTGCCCGACGCGAAAATCAGGATTCGGGCCTTCATGTGTCAGAACCTCGGGCTGTCCGAAAGCGAGATCCCCTTCGCCGGAGAGCTTCTCCGGGTCCGCGACGACTGCAAAGAATGGGAAGGCGCGGCGGAACGGCTCATGAACGGCTTCGCGACGTCCCTCCTCGTTCCGGAGAAACGGTACATGGACGTCGCCTCCTGGGTCAACCGGACCCACCTGGGCGGAAGGCTCGACTATCTCAGGGTGTCCGACAACGCGGGAACCGCCCCGACATGGCTCCGCGAAGGCCGGATATGCTCCAAGGTCGAAATCAGGCCGGACTCCCCGTTCTCCGAATGGCTCGAACGCAGCGTCGCGGGCCGGTTCGACCACGTGTGCTGCGAGGACGCGAAGCAGCTCTCGAACGAAAACAAGGGGATCACGAAAACGGGACAGATCCGCCAGTCCTACGAACGCCATCTGAAGGACGACCGCTACGACATCGACGACCGGAGCCGCTACGTTCTCGGATGGAACAACAGGGAGAAAATAGAGATCCTCGAATCGAAGGAGCGGGAGCTGATCGCGGTCATCGACGCGAAGACGCTCGAACTGAAGAAGGAGCAGGCGGCCCTTCGCGAAATCGACGACTTTCTCGGAAAGGCGAACGCGCTTGGCGACACATCGTACGCCTTCGACGAAATGAACTTCCTGAAGATCGTGAACGGGATCGAACGTCTCCGCGGCGAAAAGGACGCGCTCGAATCCTCGTCGGACGTCCTCAGGACGCTGCGGGCCCAGTTGCAACAGACGGAAGACGACATCGCAAACGCCGAATCCGCGCTCGACCGGCTGTTTCGGACCATGGGGGAAATCGAACACGAGCGGAAAGACATCGTGTCGCGGCTCGCCGATGCGGAATCCGTCCTCTCCGGCTCGGACGAGCCCGATCCGGAGACGAGCGCCGGGATCGGGGAGATGGTCCGCGCCGTTCTCGATACGGAGCCCCTGACGATCGACAACTGCGTCCGGACCGGCCGCACCGCGGGGAGCCGGGTCAAGGAATCGCTCGGCAGGACGTCCGAGAGAAAAGAGAGACTCGCGGGCGACATTTCGCGGATCATGCGATCGTATCAGGACGAGTTTCGAAACGACGTCCTCGACGCGGACGCCACGGTCGAATTCTTCGACATCTACGCCGGACTGTACGACAAGGTCCGCTTTCACGACCTCCCGAGCTGCGAACAGGAGTTCAAGAAGGCGCTCAACGAGGACACGATGCTGACCATCAGCCTGTTCCAGGCCACGCTGAACAACGCCGGGAACACGATAAAACAGAAGATATCGACCATCAACGAAACGCTGCAACACATCGATTACACGCCCGGCCGGTACATCCGGCTCGACGCGAAGGAGACGCCGGACGCGGAAATACGGGCCTTCCGGCAGGATCTGCGGAAGTGCACGAGCGACATCACCGACGAGTACGACATCTCGGCGAAGTTCGACCAGGTGAAGGAAATCCTCGCGCGCTTCAAGGGGCGGGAAGGGTGCACGGACATGGACCGGAAATGGACCGACAAGGTGACCGACGTCCGCAACTGGTTCGTGTTCACCGCGAGCGAATGCAACCGGGAGGACGGCGTCGTCTACGAGTCGTACTCCGATTCCAGCGGAAAGTCCGGAGGACAGAAGGAAAAGCTGGCGTACACGGTCCTCGCCGCGGGGATCGCCTACCAGTTCGGACTGAACATCGCCGGGAACGCCGAGGGGCGAATGTCGTTCGACGCGCCGCGGTCGTTCTGCTTCGTCATCATCGACGAGGCCTTCAGCAGAGGGTCCGCCGAATCCGCGGAATACGGCCTCGAACTCTTCAAGCGAATCGGGATACAGCTTCTCGTCGTCACGCCGTTGCTCAAGATCAACGTCATCGATCCGTTCGTCTCGTCCGTTGCGTTCGTCCGGTGCGACGAGACGCCGGAAGGGAAGAATTCCCTGGTCCGGATGATCACGATGGACGAGTACCGGGCGAAGAAGGAGAGCGTCGCGGCATGAACCTGACGCGCCTGCCCGACATCAGGCGGCAGCTTCTCGGACTGTGGGACGACGGAACGATCCTGTCGTCGGTCGTCTCCGGCGACGCGCTGTTCCCCTGCCGGCTCAAGGCGCGGGTCCCGTCCTCGAAGGATTTCACCGACTCGTTCGACGAGGTCCGGAAATGGATTTCCGAGATCAAGACCGTGGGCGGGATACGGCTGGAATGGCGGACCGTGAACAACAGGCTTCGGGGAAACAACCCGTCGCCGTCGGAACTATGGGTCGACACCATCGACGACGCCCTCGCCATCATCGGCAGGAAGACGGAATTCCGGACATTCCTGCGGATCCTCGACGATACGCGCGCCGCCCTTCCCGAACTCGAAGAGTGGATGCGCCGATTTCCGATGAAAGCCCTCGCCTGCGCCGGCGAGTGGAACCGCCTCCTGGCGATCGTTCGGTGGATGAAGGCGAACCCGAGGCCCGGAATCTACATCAGGGAGGCCGACATCCCCGGCGTCCACACCAAGATCATCGAGAACCATTCCGCCATCCTGGCCGAACTCCTGGACGCCGTGTTGCCGCCGGAGCGCATCGACTTCACGGCGACCGGAAAGAGCGGCTTCTGCAGGCGATACGGCTTCCGGGAAAAGCCGAAACGATACGTTCGCTTCCGGGTGCTCGACGCAAACATCCGGGTGCTCCCCGTGGCCTCGGCGGAGACCGATATCGAGCTGACGAGCGACGTCTTTGCGCAACTCGATATCCCGTGCAGGTTCGTATTCATCGTCGAGAACGAGATCACCTTCCTCGCGTTTCCGGCGCTTCCCGACAGCATCGTGATATACGGCGGCGGAAACAGCGCGGCGGACGCGCTTCGCGGGGTCGCGTGGCTCGGAATGCGAACGATGTTCTATTGGGGAGACCTCGACATCGACGGATTCCGGATTCTGCGGGACCTGCGCGGGGTCTTCCCGGAAGTCCGATCGATCCTGATGGATGAGGAAACGCTGAACGGACACCGGGATCTCTGGACGACGGAAAACGGCGGCGGAACGCTTCCCGCGGAGATGGACGGGCTGACGGACGAGGAACAGGCCGTCTGCCGGCTGCTTCAATCTCCGGGAGACGGCGCGAGCGCCCGAATCCGCTTCGAACAGGAGCGGATCGGATTCGAGCGCGTCACGACGCGGTTGAGGGAAATCGTGGAAGGACAATAACCCGGAAAAATTCGCGACGTCGCCGCTCTCCTTCAACGACGCGCGGAGAATCGTTCAGAGATCTCACGCAGCGCAAAGGCCGCCCCGCAGGACACGGGGCGGCCTTTTGCATCAGCGTTTCCTGGCGATCCGGTCGATTTGCGCCGTCAGCGGCAGAATCCGGGAATCGGAAGCCTTCCTCGAAAGCGCCTTTCTCGCGGGCATCGTGGCTTTCCAGTACTCGTTGTTCGCCGTGGTGTCCACGTTCACGGCCGCCCCTTCGAGGGAGATGCCGGCGAAAAGGCCCTTGGTCATCGAGTAGCTGTAGATCGACGCCTTCAGGTTGAGGTCCGTTCCGAGCTCTCCGCTGCGCCCGACAGGACCCGCCGCGACTGCGAGCGCCCCGTCGAGCTTCACGTTATCGGCCATGAACCCTTCGAGCCCGCGGTCGTTGGTGATGACGAGGACGAGAGCGATGGACTGCGCGCCGATCTGGAGTCCCCAGGACGCCCCGATGATCTTGACGAAGCTCGGTCCGTACCAGCGGCCGGAGCCATCCCGTTTCAGAATGAGTCCCTCGCCGTACGTTCCGGCGAAGATAAGTCCGGCCTTCGCCACGGACGGGAAAACCACAACGCCCTTCGCCCTCGAGAGCAGGTCTCCCATAGTCCCGGCGTCCTTCTGAAGCGACATTTCCTTCAGTGTTTTCACGCTCTCGCTGATCAGCTGGTTCGGACCGGCGGCCCACGCCGAGCTGCCCGCGAAAACGAAAAGAAGCGGGATCATAACGCCCAGAACGCACTGTTTCAAGAATCGTGTTTTCATCATACATATACCTCCCTATGAATAAACGTAAAATGTTTTTTATCAAAAATATTATAGCATGTTTTGCAAAAAAAGGGGAATAGTCCGGCTCGTTGATGTGCTCCCGCACGTGCTGTTGCTCCGTGACGGACATCGAGGCGGGGGACAAAAGGTGCGAGATGACCTTCAAGTCCGGCGCGCGACTCCGGAACGCGGGCGGGGGCGACCGGGAGAAGCTCAGCCGCCAATCCGGTTGAAAAGCGTATCATAGAAAGGAACCGGACAAAATTCAAAACGAGGAGTTGGGACCATGAATCGTTCCGGACACACGTTTCTTTCGGCGCTGGCGATGTTTCTTCTTTTCCCCTGCATGGCGGTCGCCGCAGTGAGCGACAACGCGCCGGGGGCAGCCAATCTCAAATGGAAATATGACGCGGGGTTTGGGATCACGGGAGCGCCCGTCGTCTACGACGGGAAGGTTTTCGTCGGAGACGGCGAGGGAACGCTGCACGTCGTGAACGCGGCCACGGGACAACTCGTGTGGACGTACAAGGGCGGCGCGACGATCAACGGCGCTCCGGCGATCATGAACGGCGTCGTGTATATCGGAGGCCGCGACGGATCGCTCAGCGCACTCGGCGCAGCAAACGGCGACATCAGATGGGAATACATATCCAGGACCGTCAACACGCCCGGCGCGATATGGGCGTCCCCCGTCGCGGCAGACGGCAAGGTGTTCTTCTGCAGTTCGGACGGTAAGGTCCACGCGCTCAACGCCCGGACCGGCGCTCAGATCTGGTCGTTCGACACGGGAAAAGAACTTCGTTCTTCGCCTCACTACTCGGACGGACTGCTCTTTGTGGGCGATCACGGCGGCATGTTCCACGCGATCGACGCGAATACCGGGAAAAAAGCGTGGGGCGGCGGCGCGGGCGGTTCCATCGATACGCCCGCGACGACAGACGACGGCGTCGTCTACTTCAGCAGCGCGGACGGCACGCTCCAGGCCGTTCGGATCAAGGGCGTCGTCCCATTGTGGAAGACGGTGATCGGCGAGTCCGTAACCACGTCCGCAACGATCTCCGGCGGCAAGGTCTACCTCGGAACGCCGACGGGCTACCTTGTCTCGCTTCACGTCGGCGACGGCTCCACGGCATGGACGCTGCCCTGTCGGGGCGGGATTCACTCAAGGCCGCTCGTCGCGGACGGGCGCGTGTACTTCGGCAGCGATCAGGGAGTGTTCTTCGCGGTCAACGCAATGACGAGCAAGGCCGAATGGACCTTCGCGACCGGGGGCGAGATCCTTTCCGCGCCGGCGCTTGACAACGGCGTGATCTACTTCGGAAGCATGGACGGCTCCCTGTACGCGATCGAATAAAGGAGCGTGACCGGGAATGAAGATCCGGGCGATCCGGGCCGACATCACGACAGTGCGCGTCGACGCAATCGTCAACGCCGCGAACTCGACGCTGCTCGGGGGAGGCGGCGTCGACGGCGCGATACACCGGGCCGCAGGGCCGGAACTCCTCCGGGAATGCCGCCTCCTCGGCGGCTGCAAAACCGGCGACGCGAAGGCGACAAAGGGCTACCGGCTTCCCGCGAAGCACGTCATCCACACGGTGGGCCCCGTGTGGCGCGGCGGAAACAACGGCGAAGCCGATTTGCTCGCCTCCTGCTATCGCCGCTCGCTCGAAATCGCGCGCGACCTGGGGTGCGCGAGCATCGCCTTCCCGTGCATCAGCACAGGCGTCTACGGGTATCCGGTCGACCAGGCGGCGCGGATCGCGGTCGACACGGTGCGCGCCGTCCTCGAAGCGTCTCCCGACGATATGGACGTCACCTTCTGCTGCTTCTCCGAAAGCGACCTCGCCGTGTACGGGGAGCTGCTCGGCGGGGCGTGAGCGCGTAACCGAGCATTCCGCCGGATGCTTCCGTTCTCGACGAATCCTTTCGCAGACGGTGGTTTTCCCGTGTCGGAGTGAAGAGCGGTGTTGAATTCGTTTTATGTTTGTCGAAACGATATAATGCTTGGGAACAGTATTCGGAAAGGCGGTGACGGACGTGAATGAGCATTCTGTCAAAAATGTGATTCTCCAGACAGTGTTCCGTTTCTTTCCGGACGCGCGCGCCGTCTACCTCTTTGGTTCTTTCGGCACGGAATACGAACGCCCCGACAGCGATATCGACCTCGCGATCCTCCTTCCGCCGTCAACGGTGAACCGTTCGAACTTTGAAGCGTGTCGCACCGCCGTGGAGGAAATAACCGGAAGATATGTCGATCTGATCGATCTCGGTCATGCGGATGCCGTCTTCCGGTTTGAAATCGTTTTGACGGGACGTCTCCTGACGCCGGTTACGGACGATGTCTGTGCTTTCGAGATGCTGGCCATGTCGCTGTACCAGAAACTGAACGAAGAACGTGCGGGTATCCTGAGCGACATCATGGAAAAAGGAGTTGTGCTTTCGCGATGATCGACGACATCGTCCTCGGCAAGAAAGAGAGCATCGAACGGTGCATCCGGCAGATCCGGGACTATTATGCGCGCCCTTCAGAGCTTCCCTTCGAGGAGGACTATTTCAGACGGGATGCCATAGCGATGAACATCCAGCGAGCGGCGGAACTCTGCATCGACCTTGCCAACCACGTCGTCAGGGTCAGGAAACTCGGGATCCCGAAGGAGAGTCGGGCGTCCTTCACCATGTTGGCCAGGGAAGGACTCATACCGAAGGAACTCTCGAAACTGCTTGAAGGCATGGTCGGCTTCCGCAATGTCCTCATTCATGATTACCGGGAGCTTGATATCGAGGTCATGAAAGACGTCATCGAACACAGGCTCGACGACCTCGTCGCGTTCACGGTGCGCGTGATGGAGATCGAATAGATCGCGGGCGACAGTTCGTACGGGATCGAAAAATGAGAGGCTTTTTCGATCCCGTACGATGGCTCCGTTGCATCCGTAGCGCCAGTCGAAAAGTTGTTCTTGTCGGGTGCAATCAATAAACTCGGCTATGTTGTTTTCCAACTCCCTTGTGTCGTCTTCGTCACAGTTCTCCTTTCAGTGGATGCTAGCGGTTGCATCCAGCCGGGCACTGGAGAAATCTCGGCTGCAACCCGTTGTTAGCCCGTATCTTCAGCTAACAGTCATGATGACATACTCCATCCCCCTCTGCTTGCACCACATCTCTGCCGCTTTGCGCTTGCGCTGAACGTCGTTTGAATCCACACGGCTGGGGTCTTTGACCTCAATGATGGCTTTCCGACCGTCTTCGTGCTCGACAAGGAAGTCGGGCACATAGCGTCGCTGGTGCTTCTGTCCGTCGATCCAAGGAATGCTGGATGATTGTGGATCTGCAGGAAGTCAGGGGCTGGGGCAATTCCTCATGTCGTTTCCGGGTCAGTTTA
Source organism: uncultured Synergistaceae bacterium (assembly GCA_937870605.1). Taxonomy (GTDB): domain Bacteria; phylum Synergistota; class Synergistia; order Synergistales; family Aminobacteriaceae; genus CALFXN01. The sequence continues at coordinate 88 of CALMZW010000321.1, read as the reverse complement.
CGCAGTCGCCTGACACCTGTGGCAGGAATATCTCGGCGTGAGCGGTTTTTCGGTCCAGAATATCCGGTGCATGCTACAGTTCAACTTG
>CALMZW010000320.1 GCA_937870605.1 uncultured Synergistaceae bacterium | reverse complement strand
CGGCGTGAGCGGTTTTTCGGTCCAGAATATCCGGTGCATGCTACAGTTCAACTTGGAATATCACGGCGATGAAAGACTCCAACCGCTGGTTGGAGAAATCGCTTGGGCGCAAAACATAGTCGTTTGAGAAAGTGCAAGGACCCACTGGAACGGAAGTCTGACCAATTTCGACGAAAAGAGAGGCCGCCCCTTTTCGGGGGCGGCCTCGTCTCGTTCCCTCGTCCTTCGGAGAATTACTTGTTCATCGTCAGAACCAGGTTCACCATCCTGAGGAAATACTCGTTGAAGTCCTTCGTTGCGTCCTCGCCTTTTTCGACCTTCTGACGGACGGAGTAGATGAAGCGCCGCCACTCGTCGTTGACGCCGGCCTCGTAGAATTCGCTGTAGCGGAAGGCCTCCTTCTGCGTCTGGTAGACCGTGCCGTCCATGAGCGCCTTGGGCGTGGCGTTCGCGCCCATCAGGAACGGGATGGAGTAGCCGTAGGCGGGAAGCGTCACGAAGATCGTCGTGAGCTTGTCGGGGTGCTTCGGGTCGATCAGGAAGGTCGAGCTGGACTGCGCGCGCGGCAGGTTCCACACGGCCGGGTGCTTGGAGACCTTCGGCGAGTTCACGAGTTCGACCGTGATTTTTCCGTAGTTGTCGATGAGCGCGTCTTCGGGGGAGCCGTAGTCGTTCTCGCGAAGGATCGTGAACGCGATGCCCTTGTAGGTCTTTCCGCCCTTCACGAGCGCCGGGTCCATGTTCTCCTCGACGATTTTGTAGCAGTTGTCGGCGATCTGAAGCACCTTTCCTCGCGCGTCGGCGAAGAGGTAGTTGGTGCCCCACTTGCCGCTCGCGATGTACCCCTTCTCGACGAACGAGTGAAGCACGGCCTTGACCTCGTCGACGTTCGAGCAGTGCTCGGCGATGTAGCGCGGGACGTAGTGGTTCATGAAGCCGTCGTACTTCGGCGGTTTGACGTCGGGCGTCTCGCCCTTGTACGGCTCGACGTACCACTCGTTGGGCTGCCACTGCGACGGGACGTCCGCCGCTCCGGCGAGGCCCTTCTCGTTGACGAAGAACGACACGCCCGTGTCGGCCGTTCCCATTTCGCCGAAGAACTTGTACGGCTTCTTGCCGCCGGGCGTCGCATCGGTGATTTTCTTGAGATAGCCGGCCTGGAGGTCCGGGGCGGTTTCGCGCGTCTTGTGGAAGATGATCTGTCCGTTCTTCGTGGCGGGCGGCGTGACGGCGAACGACGTGCAGCCGACGCCCTTGTAGAGCAGCGCGAGGTCGCGGTACCGTCCGAACGTGAAGGCGATGTAGAGTTCGCGGTCGATCTTCACGGTGTCGGCGATGGCGTTGAGTTCATCGATCCAGTAGGGGCAGTCGATCTTGCCCGACAGCTCGATCGAGAGCTTCGCGAAGTTCCGGAGCTCCTTTTCCTTGTCCTTCGCGCGCGCGAGGAACGCGTTGTAGGCCTTCAGGATCGACTCTTTGTTCACCTCGCCCCACATCTTCCCGACCTCGACGGCGCTTCCCTCGAGAACCAGGACATCCTTCGCGGGTTCCGCCGCGAAGGCCATGGAGCCGAAACAAACCGCGAGAAGCAGCGACGCAACGATCAAGCGTTTCATTGCATTCCCTCCCTTTCCGAGTAATCCGGTATCAGGTCCTTTCACGCGGTGCTTTCGGGAGCGTTCCTTTTGCGGTGGAGCCTTACTCGATGAATGTCGGCAGATACCTCCTCTCGAGGTCCCGGAATGCGTCGAAGCCGACGAGGCTCTTGAACTCCGCGAACGGCACGACGAGCTCGGTCCGTCCCTCCGCGATCCGGTCGCCCTTGATCGCGTCCAGATAGTCGCGCATTCCGCGGACGGCCGCGAAGAGAGGGCCGACGGGGATGCTGACGCGGGCGACGCCGAGCTTCCGGAGCGTGTCGATGGAGACGAGCGGCGTCTTGCCTCCGACGACGGCGTCCATGAGGTTGACGCTGACGGGGGCCTTGATTTCCCTGACGATCTGTTCGATCTGTTCGACGGAGCGCGGGGCCTCGACGAAGATGAGGTCGGCTCCGGCCTGGGCGTAGGCGTTTCCGCGCCGGATGGCTTCGTCGACGCCGGCGACCGCGATGGCGTCGGTCCGGGCGTTGATGACGAAGTCCGGGTCGATCCCGTTGCGCGCTTCCGTGCAGGCCCGGATTTTCAGGACCATTTCCTCGAGCGGGATGATCTGCTTGCCTTCGAGGTGTCCGCACCGCTTGGGGAATACCTGGTCCTCGATGTTCATTCCGGCCGCGCCGGCGCGGATGAATTCCCGCGTGACGTACATTGCGTTGATGCTGTTGCCGTACCCGGTGTCCGCGTCGGCCATGACGGGGATCTCGACGGCGTCGACGATGTTCTTCGTGAAGTGGACGACGTCGCTGAACCCGATGAAGGCCATGTCGGGAAGGCCGAGGTACGATGCGGAGAGCCCGAATCCGCTCACCTGGAGCGCCTTGAATCCGCTCTGTTCGATGAGTTTGGCCGATATGACGTCGTGCGCGCCGGGGCAGACGAGCGCGTTTCGTTCGAGGATGTATTTCCTGAGGAGCGATGTCTTTTTCATGCGCGATGACCTCCGATGTATGGCGTTACGCGTGCACGGACGTCGTTCCGAAGAGAATCTTCCGGTCGACGAACCACGCGGCGGCGACAATCCCGAGTCCGATCAGGGAGACGATGTTCTGCGGGAAGAGCAGCATCAGCCCTCCGACGAAGAACGCGATGCAGATCGCCGCGTTGGTCATGAGGCCGTTGCGGTGGCTGAAGAGCCCGTACGCGATGGCGATCGAGCCGATGAATGCGGTTGCGCCGTGCATGAGGACGTCGATGATCGGCGCGCGGCCGACGAGGGCCGGGTTGAGCGCGAAGAAGTAGGGCAGGATGAACGCGACGGCTCCCAGACGGACGGCGAAGAAGCCTGTCTTGACCCAGTCTGCTTTCGCGATGCCCGCGGCCGCGACGGCCGCCGTGCAGGTCGGGGGCGTGACGCCGCCGAGGATCGCCCAGTAGATGAAGAAGAAGTGCGCGGCGACGGGGTCGACGCCGAGCTTGAGCAGCGGCGGGACGAGGATCGAGACCGAGAGGACGTAGGTCGGCACGGTCGGCAGCGACGTCCCGAGAAGGAAGGGGACGATGGTGGCGATCATGAGCGAGAAGTAGATGTTGGTCCCGCCGACGTCCAGGATGACGCCGCTGATCTTCGGGGCGAGCCCCGTCAGGCCGATCAGGTTCACGACCATGCTGACGGAAACGAGGATCGGGACGATCGAGGCGACGTCGCGCCCGCCCTCGGCCATTGCGTCGACGATGAGCCGGAGCGTCTGTTTCATGTCCCGTTTGAAGAGGCCGATGACGAAAAACACGCCGAGCGCCGAGAGGCAGGCATAGAACCCGGCGAGCTGCAGCGGCTGCCCGATCCCGATGAGCCAGAGCAGCAACCCCGTCGGGATCAGAAGTCCCGCGAGACGTTCGAACGTGAGGATATCCTTCCACTTCGGAATGTCCTCTTCCGGCAGTTTCTTGATTCCCATCCGGACGGTGCGGAAATGGACGCCGCTGAACACGCCCGTGTAGTAGAGAAGGCACGGGAGCAGCGCGTACCCGATGATGTAAAAGTACGAGATGTTCAGGAACTCCGCCATCATGAACGCGGTGATGCTCATGATCGGTGGCGTGATGCCGCCCCCGGACGATGCGATGGCTTCGACCGCGCCCGCGAACTCCGGCTGGTACCCCAGTTTCTTCATGAGCGGAATGGTGTACGTTCCCGTCACCATCACGTTTGCGACCGCGCTGCCCGAGATGCTTCCGAACAGCGCGCTCGAGACGACCGCAGCCTTCGCCGGACCGCCGACGTACTTTCCGGTCATGGCCAGCGCGATGTCGATGAAGGTCTTGCCGCCGCCGGTCGCCGAGAGCAGCGAGCCGAAGATGATGAACATCGAGATGAAGGTCGCCGACATTCCGGTGACGCTTCCGAAAATCCCGAGCGGCGAATAGTAGAGCGAGTTGACCACGAATTCCATGTCGATGCCCCGCAGCTTCCATATCCCCGGGAACCAGGACCCCGCGAAGATGTACCCCAGCAGCAGGAAGACCATGATCGGGATGGCGATTCCGACGGTGCGGCGCGCCGCTTCGAGGACGACGAGAATGAGCGCGACGCCGATCGCGAGGTCGAATGTTCCCGCCCCGGTCAGCCCGGTGTAGATGTCCATGGCCTTCAGGAAGGCGTTGACGTTGGCGGCGAGGAGCAGGACGATGATGCACATGTCCGCGATCGCGATTCGGCTCGTGGGCGCGTCGTCCGTCCGTCTGCGCCCCAGCGGATAGTTGAGGAAGGCGATGGTCAGGCCGAACGCCACGTGAACGGCGCGGAACTGGATGTCGAGCAGCCCCGTGAGGTAGATCGGGCCGAAGAGCTGGAAGAGCGCGAGAAGAATGCCGAGCGCGAAGAGAATGTTGGTTCGTGTTTTCCCGGGTGTGAAAAAGGACAAAGTCCATCCCTCCTGTTCGTTTTCAGGCCGCCTCTCCGGAGAAAGACGGCCCGAAACACAACGTGGCTCTTACTTCGTTCCCTTGTACTCGGGGGGTATGAACCGCGCGGGGACGTCGATGCCGCGTTCTTTCGCGTACCGGACAAGTCCGGCGTGGGCGGGAACGACATCGTCGCCCGCGTACTTGAAGTAGTCCGCTACGGGATCGAAGCCCTTGACCGGGCCATACGCCGAGGCGACTTCA
>CALMZW010000319.1 GCA_937870605.1 uncultured Synergistaceae bacterium | reverse complement strand
TCCGGACATTCGTACGCCTTCCGGGCCTCTTTCGACCACGCGTCGAACCCGATGTCCCGGATCCGTTCGAGATCCTTCCACAGATCCCGGCGATGCGGCCGCTCGCACTGGAACGCCTTCAGCACGTCGCAGGGATATTCCGCGCACTCGCCGCAGAAGGAGACGCCGTGTTCTTCGGCGCACGGCTTCATCCTGCACGTCATGCAATACGGCCCGCGCTTGTCCGAACGGCATCCGTCACACGCAATCTGCTCCGGCGTCATTCCATACATCGCCGCGATGCGTTCGAGCCGCTCGGGGTCTTCGTGCGACGCGATGAAGAGCGAACACGCCTCGCAGTACAGGCCGCACACGGCCGCAGTCTCGGGAAGAGCGTCCTTCCGTTCCATGGCGTCCGTCACTCCTTCCCTTTCATGACGACCGAGACGTCCGCGCCGCCGCCGATCGTATCGCAGACGGGACAGCACGCCGAAACGCGGTCGAGAAGCGCCTGTTTCGCGTCGTCCGACAGGTCGCCTTCGATGTCGACGATGACGCTGAGGCCCGGAAATCCCATTCGGACGCCGCTTCCCGGACGCATCGCGCCCGCGAGGTCGATGGCCCCCTCCACCCGCGCCGAAATCGACGACACGGGCAATCCCGCCTTGTTCGCCATCGTCCGCGCGGTCGTGACGACGCAGCTCCCGAGCGCGAAGGCCAGCGTTTCGAGAGGCGTCGCCGCCGTGTCTCCGCCGCCCCACGCGGCGTAGATGTCGGTCGCGAGCGTGTGCTCCCGGACCTTTCCGATCACCCTCCTGCCGTCCCCCTCGGACAGAGACGCCTGAACCGTCAACGCTCCCGTTTTTTCGTCGTACGACACTCGTGTCACCTCTCCATAACGTTATTTGTTTCACATATTCGGGATTGTAGTGCGACGGGCGCGGAACGTCAAGAGCGTTCGCTTTGAAAAAAGGCGGTCCCCGAAAGGATCGCCTGTAGAAAAACCGACGCTCCGCTTCCGGAACACCGGGACGGAGCTCGTCATACACTGAGAAGAAAACCAGACTCATTCCTGCGGGGCTCGCATCACTCGTCTCGTTCGAACATCCCCCCGCGAAGGAGCCTCCCGTCGAGAAAGACGACCTCGCCACGGGCGACGACGGCCCGGATCCTGAGAGACTCCCGCTCGAGGACGAGTATATCCGCATCCGCTCCGGGCCTGAGTTCTCCCTTGTTCGGAAGGCGCATCCGTTTCGCGGGATTCCGCGTACACAGGGAGAGCGCGTCGGCGAGCGGAAGGCCGCACCGGAGAACGAGTTCCGCAAGGGCTTCATGGAGGCTCGCCGGGTTTCCGACATCCATCCCCGTAAACTCCATCCGTTCATTGAACGACGGCAGACTCCCGTTTCCGTCGGTGCTCATCGAGATCCGTTCGACGGGCGTCCCGGCGGCGATGCAGCGCATGACGGCGTCGGGCGCAGGAAGCGACGCCCCTGTGCGCATCCGGTCTCCGCTGGTGGTGATGTCAAGACATCCGCCCCGGAGCGTCCATTCGATCGCTTCGTCGAGGAGGGCCTCGCTCCTCCCGCAGTGCGTCGGCACCACCTGCGACAACGGAATGTCCGTTCCATCGAGGGCGTCGAGGAGCGGCCGGAGCCCCGATTCCTCCGATCCCATGTGGACGACCGACATTCCTCCCTTCCCGGAAAGGATGCCCACGCGCCTGGTCTCGGAGATGGTCCATCGAAGCGTCTCCGGCGACGGGTGAGAGCCCCTGTGGTCCGAAACGGCCATTTTCGTTCCGATGACCCTGCCGATGAACATCATGTCTTCGAGGATGCTCCCCGTGATCGTGGGTCCCGGAAGCTGGTACGCGCCCGTGAGGATCCACGCGCCGACGCCCTCGCGGTCGAGCCCGAGCGCTTTCATGAGAAGCTCCTGGAGACACCTCCCGGCCCCGTCCGTTCCGAGCATTCCGACGACGCTCGTGATTCCTGCCCGGAAAAGCGTTCCCGCCGTCACGGGCGGCGTCCGGAACTCCGGACCGCCTTCGCCCCCGGCTCCGTTGATGTGGTTGTGCTGGTCCACGAGCCCCGGGACGACGTAGCACCCGCCGGCGTCGATCACACGAACGTCTCCGTCGATCCGGCGAACGTCCTCCCGGGAAATTCCCGAAGCCACGGAATGGATGGAGCCGCCGAACACAAGGATATCCCCCGATCCCGCGGGATCGGGGGTAAACACTTCTCCGCCGCATATCAGAAGACTCTTCATAATAATCGCACGCAACCTCCAGAAATCAAATCGCACCGGTCCCCGCAACGGCGGCCCCGATGCAGTTTCCGTTTCTACTTTAACGGGACCGACTGAAACTCCCGCAGAAAGTCGCAGAAGTACTCCGTCATGGTCGCAAACATCTCGTCGCCCCACTCCTTCGAGGCCTTCGCCGGATCATCCGGCCCCCCGAAGGCGCCGCTCGTTTCGACGTCGCACACGTCCCGGATGATACGGAACGTCCCCTTGCCGAACCGGACCTGCGTCAGATGCGTGTTTCGCAGCGAGTCGCCGAGATGATTGACGCGTCCCCGGAAAATCGTCCCCAAATCGACCGTTCCCGGCCGTATCGACATCATCATGGACGCTTCCTGCCCCATTCCGTGCCCGCCGACCCAGTCCGGGTTCAGTT
>CALMZW010000318.1 GCA_937870605.1 uncultured Synergistaceae bacterium | reverse complement strand
GCGTTGAGCAGCACGCCGTCCCGAAGCCGGTGCAGCGTGATCCCGTACGGGCTGTTGTCGAAGAGCGCCCGGAAGAGCCGTTCGCTTTCGAGCAGGCGTTCCGATGCGGCGACCTCCCGCATGCGCGTTCGGGCGGCCATCACGGAGAGCGCAAGCGAAACGGCCATGGCGGAGGCGACCATCAGCAGCGCGATCAGGACGATATTTCGCTTCAGGAGCGCCAGCTCCTGCTCGATATCGTCGACGTAGATCCCCGTCCCGATAAGCCATCCCCAGGGTTTGAACCGTCCGATGTACGAGGTCTTCCTCCCCATGCTCGACGGCGTGTCCACAAGCGTCCAGTCGTAATCGATGAACCCTCCGTCCGGCAGTCTTCCGGTTTCCGCCATACGGAGGAGCAGCGCCGAAAGCCTGTTGCCGTCCTCCCCGGGGATCTCTCCGGGCGTATGCCCCACAATATCGGGACGGAACGGATGCGTGAGAACGCGTCCGTCTTCCGACATGATCCAGATATAGTTTTTGCCTCCCGGGCCGAAACGCAGGTCGGGGAGGCGCTTCATGGCGACGCGTTTGGCTTCGGCGGGCGTGACTTCGCCCGAGACGACCTCGTCGTTCTTGGACCGGAGGTAGCTCAGGAAGACCTCGACGATCGTGCGGCAGGTCTCGTTCTTGGACTGGCGGAAGTTGCGCTCCACGAGCGGGAGGAGCGCGTAATACGTGATGACGAGCAGGAGCGCGAGCAACACAAGCGACGGGATCATCCCGATGAGGAAATAATGAACGAAGAGTCGGGATTTTTGGGGTGTGATCCTGAAACCTTTTTTCTGTGTTCCGTGCGATTCCCCGAAAGATGTCATCGCAATCGCCGACTCCCGAATGTGGTGGCGTTAAAAATATATATATAATAGTACACGATAAAAAGCGCAGGCGCAATTTCAAGGCGAGACGCGCAGGCGAGGTGTTTGTGGCAATGGACCGGAAAATACGCACAATACCGTGCCCTGGAGGTGATCCGGAATGCGACGGACGCGCAGCGGACTATGCGATGAAATCGGGGTCGGACTCCGGCGCGCATTCCTGTTCCTGCTTGCCGTCGTTCTCGATGTGACGACGAAGGCGGCGGCGCGTTCGCTTCTTGCGGGGGCGTCCGTTCCGCTGCCGTTCGGGGCGCGCCTCTCCCTGCACCTCAACCCCGGCGTCGCGTTCGGGATGGCCGGCGCCTGGGGGTGGCTGCTGGGACTTGGCGGGATCGGCATCCTGCTCTTTCTCACAACCATGGATCCCCCGGCGCGAGAGCCGGGCGGGATCGGCGTCGCGCTCCTCTGGGCGGGCGGACTCTCCAACGCCGTGGAGCGCGTGCTTCTTGGCGGAGTGACCGATTTTCTGTATCTCCCCGCCCCCTTCACGCCGTTTCCCGGGCTCTTCGTCAACCTCGCGGATGTCTGGATCGGAATCGGAGCCTGCCTGTCGATGGCTGCCCTGCTCTTTGAAAACCGCGAAGCGCGGAAGCCCTGATCCGCCCCATGCGCTATAATCATTAAAGAGTATGCAAAGAACTGCGAAGCGATCATAGCGGGAGGGACTATGCGTTCAACGAAACCGGCACGGCGGCTCCCCCTTGAAGGCGTCCTCATCGCGTCCCTGCTGGCGGTCATGCTTGCGACAGCGGGGCCTGCGGCCATTATCCTGCACGACATCGGTCATCGCGCCGTCGGTCATGTCTCATTGCGGCTGCGCAACGAAATCACCGCTCGAATCACGGAGCACGTGAAGAATTTCCTGGAAATCCCGCGCCGCATCAACCGACTCAACGCAAACGATATCGCGCGGGGCGTTCCCGACGCGGACGACGCGGCGTCGCTTGCGCTCCGTTTCTGGAGACAGGTCGATGCGTTCGAATCCGTCTCGAGCATCTACTTCGGAAATGACCGGGGCGGACTGGTCGACAGCGGGCGTGAACCGTCCGACGACGCCCGTTACGTGATCCTCACGGACGATTTCGCCGCCGGAACGCTCCTGAAGTACGCCGTAGACCGGAACGGCCTTCTGGAGCGGGTGACTTCCCGCGTTACGGGGTTCGATGCGCGGACGCGTTCCTGGTACCGCAACGCCGTGCTGAAAGGCGATTTCGTCTGGAGCGACATCTATGTCCTCTTCACGGGACAGGACATGGCCATCGCCGCCGGCAGCCCCGTCTATGACGAACAGCGGCGGCTTAAGGGCGTCGTGGCCGTGGATCTGTTCCTCTCGCATCTTTCCCGGTTTCTCGGCGATCTGGATATCGCCTCAACGGGGGTGGCGTTCATCATGGAGCGCTCCGGGCTGATGGTCGCCTCCTCCTCACATGAAAAACCCTTCAGCGCGCTGCCGGATGCCGGGACGCAGCGACGGGTGAATGTCCTCGACAGTTCCGTTCCCGCAGTCCGGAAAGCGGCGGAGTCCCTGATCTCCCGTTTCGGCGGTTTCGATGCAATTGAAACGATGCAGCATCTGACGTTCCGGGCCGACGGTCGAAAGCACTTCCTGCAGATCACACCCCTTCGGGACGCTGCGGGAATCAACTGGCTCATCGCCGTCGTGTTGCCCGAGGCCGACTTTTTCGCAGGCATCGATACGGACTATCGGTTTGCCCTTGCGCTCATCGTCGGGCTTCTGTTCGTCGCCGTTCTTGCGTGCATCGGCGCCGCTCGGCGAATAGCGCGCCCCGTCACGCGGCTGAATGAGGCTGCGGGAGCCTTCCTGAGAGGGGAGCATTCGGACGGCTTCGGGACGGATGACCGCATCGCGGAATTCCGGGGCCTGTCCCGCTCCTTCGACGAAATGTCCCGCAGACTGCGCCGGATGGAGGAAGATGTTAACGCCGGGATCGAACGTTGCGAACAGCTTGAGACGGCGCTGCGGGAGAGCCGGGAACTGTGTCGGACGCTTTCGGAGAGAGGCGCGCCGGATGGAAGGAGTTGGAATGATGACGACGACGAACGCGATCCGAAAGCTTGAAGGAATGGGAATCGCCCTTGAAGTCCGGACGTACGAACCGGACGAAGACGACCTTTCGGCCGGTCGCGCCGCCGCGGAACTCGACCTCGACCCCGGCCGTGTCTTCAAGACGCTCGTCGCGCGCTGCGACGGGCGGGACGTCGTCCTGGCCTGCATTCCGGGGCCTGAAGAGCTGGACCTCAAACGGCTCGCTGCTGCGATTGGACGCAAGAAGGCGGAAATGGTCCATCTCTCGGAGGTCCGTCCGCTGACCGGATACGTCCGGGGCGGCGTTTCTCCCGTCGGCGCGCGGAAGGACTACCCCCTGGTCCTCGACGAGTCCGCTCTCGCGTACGACCGGATCTGCGTCAGCGCGGGATCGCGCGGCGTTCAGATGCTTCTTGCCCCTGCCGATCTGCAACGCGCGACCGGCGCAAAGGTCGCACGTATCGCCAGGGAAAGGACAGCAATGTGACGAGTCTCTCCGCTGCGTCTCAAAGTGGTGGGCTGTTCCTCATGCCCTGAAAACAAAAGCCGTTCCGGAGCCCATTGTCGCAAATCTGTCGCCGAAGGCCGCGTAGATGGCCGCCTGCGCGCGGAACCCCGTGCAATGCCCCGCCGCCACGAGTGACGGAGAGAACTCCGAGAGCGCCGTGACGGTCTTCGCGATCCGTTCTTCCGAAGCCTCGACGAGATGCAGTCCGCCGATGATCCCCGCGACACGCTCCCCGGGCCGGACTGCATGTTTCAGGATGTTGACGATTCCCGCGTGACTGCATCCGGTGACGACGACGGCTCCGCGATCCTTTACACGGGCGACAACGGCGAGGTCATCGGTCATGGAGTCCTGAACGACACGTCCCGTCGCGTCCAGAGTGGATAGCGGGATGCCGACCTCCTCGAAGTCGGTCACGCGAGGGATCTCGCCGGTCGTGACGAGCCCCGGCAGCAGTTGGAACGGCCCGACAACGGGAAACAGCCGGCCTCCGGCCGCAAGAACGTCTTCCGGTTCATCGCCCTGCATCACGCCGACGTGCCGGAGAAAAGGGACTGTAATGAAGTTTGGGCGGAAGAGCGACGGATGCGCAATGACGGGAATCTCCGTCTTGCCTGTTGCCTTCAGAACTCTGGCGAGTCCCCGTGTGTGGTCGTAGTGGCAATGCGTCAGCACGACCGCGTCGATTTCTCCGGGAGAACGTCCGAGCCGCCCGACGTTGTGGAGCAGCGTGTCGGGACTTTGTCCCACATCGACGAGGATTCGACGGACGTCACCTTCGCGTTCCGCTTCCAGAAGAAGCGAAAGACCGTGTTGCCCAAGAAGAGGACTCTCGTACGGAGCACTGTCTTCGACAAGCACCGTAACCTTGAGTGAATCGAGCATCGCCGCATCATCTCCCGGATATCCGAGTTTTGGTCGTTTATAGTATCGCACATCGTCAACGGCCCCGGAGCGACTCACGAAACCCCGTTTGTTTCGCACCATGAAAAAACCCTGGTGGGGTTACAAAAC
>CALMZW010000317.1 GCA_937870605.1 uncultured Synergistaceae bacterium | reverse complement strand
ATCATGTCCCGGCTGACCGGGTTGTCATCATACACCCCGATGGCCGCCGCCGGATCGAGGATCATCTCGGGCCGGTGATTGGCCCTGATCGTCTTTTCGGACGCGATGCCCGGCAACACGGACTTTCTTCCGCCCGAGAATCCCGCGAACTCGTGGGGCTCCACCTTCCCGATCACGATGCGGAGGTCGGACTCATACGCCCTCCTGTTGACGGAAACCGGCGTCCCGTACGTCGTCGCGCCCAGAAAGGCCAGCCTCTTTTCGGCGTAGGGGTCGTGGTTTTCGATGCGCACCCTGCCGCTCCACTCGGGCCCGAGGATGCGCCGCATCTCCTCGTCCGTTGCTGGGCGATGCACTCCGGTCGCCACGATGAACGTCACATTCTCGGGGCGGAGTCCCCCTGCCTGCAGCTCGCTCATGACATACGGGACGATCGCCTGTGTCAGAACCGCCCGCGTCGCATCGGAAACGAGCACCGAGGCCGTTATATCGCCCTTCGCGATCTCCCGGAGGCGCGGCGTTCCGACAGGGCGTTCGAAGGCGTTCCGGATGACTCCCGCGCCGACGGCGGCCTCGGGGGACGGAAGATACAGCGCCCCGCACCGGCTTTCGGCGACCGATACGGAAAGTCCCTCGCACGCGTCGACGTACCGGACGGACGCCTCCCCTTCGCTTCGAACGGAACGCTCCACGCTGTACATTTTCGATCACTCCTGTTCCGAATAGGACGGAATCTCCCGCGGAGGGACGGTGTCGCCGAAAGAGAGTTCGAGAATGTGCCCGATTCCGAAAAGGGTCATGAAGAAAAAGCCGAACGGGATGGCCGAATAGGGAACCGCGACGGAAATCCCGAGCGCCGGAGTCAGCTGCCTGTAGGTCCGCAACAGGAGGAGGACGCCGTTCACCGTCACCGACGCCGTCGCGATGACCGCGAGCCAGGGAATGACGCGGATGCAGAGCGCCCGCAGCCCGTCCGGGAACATATCGCGGAAGATGACGATTCCGACATGCCCCTTCCGGTGATGCAGGATGGCCGCGCTGACAAGCGTGAACCAGACCATCGCGAACCGCAGGAACTCTTCCGACCAGGACAACGCGCTGTTGAACACATACCGCATGACGACATGCGCGATGGCGACGACCAGCATGGACGCGCACAGAGCCATGGATATCGGGAAAAGAAAATCGACGCAGCGGTCGCAAAAACCGTAATACCCTTCTTTTGTCATGACGCATCAATCCTTTTGGGTGGAGTTTTCAGGAAAGCCGGACGGAATTTCCCGTCCGGCCTCCCCGCGCGATCCTCCTACAACCCTGCCTTTATATCCTTCCTGGCCTGCTCGATATTGGAAATCCACGTATCGACGAACTTCGGATCGGTCTTTCCCTTGATGCTCTCGATGACTTTTTTCTGCGTCGCCTGGCGCATCTTGTCCTTTTCCGCCTCGGCGACTTCGTTGACCTTCATGCCCTTCGATTCGAGAAGCGCCACGATGTACTTTTCGCGTGCGGCGTTCACCGCGCGGCTGTAATTCTGCCCCAGAATCGCGGCGGTTTCCACGATCTTCTGCTGATCCTTCGTGAGGCCGTTATACCACTCGAGATTGGCCACGAGCGGCATGGGATCGTAGATATGCCCGTCGAGCGACGTGAACTTCTGGACCTCGTACATCTTGACTTCCCAGATGTTGGCGAGCGGGTTCCCCTGCCCGTCGACCACCTTCTGCTGCATGACCATGTAAAGCTCCGTCCACGGCACCGGGGT
>CALMZW010000316.1 GCA_937870605.1 uncultured Synergistaceae bacterium | reverse complement strand
TTCCACGCGGGGTTCGAGAAACAGCCCGTCGCGCACATGAATACGCTCTGGAATTTCCTCGGGATGACGCTTTCGGGACTCGCGTTCACGCTCGCGGGCGGATGCCCCGGACGGCAGCTCATCATGGGCGGCGAGGGCGACGGCGACGCGGGCGTCTTCATCCTCGGAATGCTCGTCGGCGCGGCCTTCGCGCACAACTTCAGCCTGGCGTCGTCGGGCGCAGGGATCACGGCCTTCGCGCCGGCGGCCTTCGCGGTCGGGATGGTCTTCTGTCTCGCGGTCGGCTTCCTGTCGCGGGACAGGGTATAGGAGGGATCGGACGATGAGTGACGTAACGATTGTTGACGCGCGCGGGCTTTCCTGCCCCGAGCCCGTGATCCGGACGAAAAAGGCGCTCGCCTCCCTGGGCGGCGGGCGCGTGGACATCCTTGTGGATACGGTGACGGCGCGCGAGAACGTCTCGCGGTACGCGAGGTCGCAGGGGTGGACGGCAGAGGCGGTGGAAGAGGACAATCACTTCCGTGTGGCGCTGAAAAAGTAGGCGCTCTTCAAAAAACAAAGGACGAGGCCGGGAGAATCGCTCCCGGCCTCGTCGCTTTCGTTATTCCCCCTCGCCGCGATTCCCGTCTTCGGTCCGCACGGCGACGCCGTTGCCCGCGCCGACGAACAGCACCGGCTCCGGCGCAACGCGGCGTTGCATCCATTCCCACGCCTGCGCGAGCGTCGGGAAGATCTCGCCGGGAAGGGAGACGGCTTCCCTCGGAAGGGATGAAACGAGCGCAAACGGACGGCTCCCGAGATCGCGCAGCGTCGTGAGCGCGATGAAAGCGGGGATCGTGAAGTTCCGTTCGAGTTCTTCGAGAAGCGCGTCGCGGCTCGCCATGCCGAGCTTCATGGCTGCTCCGAAACCGCCCGTCATGCCCTCCTCGCCGTCCGCGCAGAGCACGAGCCCCGCGCCGGGGCGCAAAACCTCCGCGACAGCCGAGACGGCCTTCGTGGCCTGATAGAGGTCGATGTCTCCGGGATAGCCGCCGCACGAGGTCACGACGCAGCCGACCTTCTGCGGAATCCGGAGCGTCTGGATCGCGCGCGCAACGCGGACCCCCTCGCTCCACGCCCGTTCCGCGTCTCCCGCGACATAGCGGTATGGCGCGCCGTCGCCGTCGGGGACGACGTTCAGCAGGTACAGGTCCGGACGGTTCGCGCACAGCCGCGAATACTCGGCCATGTCCTCCGCCACGGGATTGGCGTCGAGCAGACCGCACCCGACCTCGGGGCAGATCGAGCCGTCCCGCAGCGAGAGCGCGTGGTTGGCGCGGATGCTCTCGCGCCCGCTCACGCCGGGGATCAGTCCCTTGCGCCCGCCGCTGAAGCCCGCGAGATCGTGGTGGATGATGCCGCCAACAAGGATCGCGGCGCCTGCGTCCGCGACCTCCGGACAGAGGGTTACGGGCGTCCCCCGGCTCGTCCGGAGCCCCGTGTCGCGAACGCGGTCGCAGTGGTGCGACACCGTCGCGTCGCCCGGCAGAAGCGCATCGCCGAGCAGATTCCGGAACTCGTCCTCCGTGGCGGCGCGGTGCTGCCCGGTCGCGACGATCCAGGTCACGGGGCGGTCGCCCAGACGGGATCGCACGGCCCGGGCCATCAGGGAAACGCGTTGCCAGGACCGCGTCGAGTCGGGGATCACCACGACCGGCTTCCGCGTTCCGACGAACGCCTCCAGCGGCTCCGCCCCGATCGGGGACGCGAGCGCCTCCTCCGGCGTGTTTCGCGCGATCGCATGCGGACGCGGCTGCGGGATGAGCACGTCGCGCCCGGGGATCCATTCTTCCGTACGCCGTCCGATGCGGACGGGGATCGTTCGTTCCATTCAACTCACTCCTGACGTTGCGCGATGTGCGTCCGGCGAAAAGAGCGGACCGGAAGGGAGCCCCCTCCCTGTCCGCTCTGCTCCGAACCGTAACAGCGTATCAGCGTCGCGGACGTTCGACAAGGTCCCGGAGCATGCGTTCGTCCGCGATGTGCGGCAGCGTGATGTGCTGGTCGGGGTGTTTCCCGTTGAATTCGCCGCTGACGTCGATCGCGTGTTCGTTTCGCGCCCACGCGCGTCTCGCGACGCCGCCCATGACGTCCCAGCTCATCGCGCTCTTGATGATGTCGTCCACGCGGTCGCTTCCGTCGAGGACGAGCCCGAACCCTCCGTTGATCGCCTTGCCGATGCCGACGCCGCCGCCGTTGTGCAGCGCGACGAGGCTCATGCCGCGCGCGGCGTTGCCCGCGAAGCACTGCGTCGCCATGTCGGCCATGATGTTGCTTCCGTCGCGGATATTCGCGGTTTCGCGGTACGGGCTGTCCGTTCCCGAGACGTCGTGGTGGTCGCGTCCGAGCATGACCGGACCGATTTCTCCCCGGCGCACCATGTCGTTGAACGCGAGCGCGATGCGGATGCGTCCCTCGGCGTCCTGGTAGAGGATTCGCGCCTGCGTGCCCACGACGAGCGCGTTGCGTTCCGCGTCGCGGATCCAGACCCAGTTGTCGCGGTCCTGGAAGCGCCGCCCCGGATCGATGCCGTCCATCGCGGCGCGGTCGGTCTTCCGGAGGTCCTCCGGCCTTCCCGAAAGGCACACCCACCGGAAGGGGCCATAGCCGTAATCGAAGAGCATCGGTCCCATGATGTCCTCGACGTAGGACGGGAAGATGAATCCGTCGAGCGTGTCGCGTCCGTTTTTCGCGATCTCTTTCGCGCCCGCGTCGTAGACGGCCTTCATGAAGGAGTTGCCGTAGTCGAAGAAATACGTCCCCTTCGCGACGAGCCGCTTGACGACCTCGAAGTGCCGCCGGAGCGTTGCGTCGACGAGCGTCCGGAAGCGTTTGGGGTCCTCGTGAAGCAGCCGCGTCCGTTCCTCGAACGATATTCCCGCCGGGCAGTAACCGCCGTCGTAGGGCGCGTGGCAGGAGGTCTGGTCGGAGAGGAGGTCGATGCCGATGTTCTCGCGGTCCGCGTATTCGAGCAGGTCGACGATGTTGCCGTGGTAGGCGATGGACATGGGTTCCTTTTTAACCATCGATTCGCGCGCCATCGCGAATACTTCGGCGAGGTCGCCCGAAACCTTTTTGACCCAGCCCTGGACATGGCGCGTTTCGATCCGCGACAGGTCGACCTCCGCGACGACGCCGACGATTCCCGCGATTTCCGCCGCCTTGGGCTGCGCGCCGCTCATTCCGCCGAGTCCCGACGAGACGAAGAGCCGCCCCGCGAGGATGTTCTCGTCTCCCGTGCGGTCGAATTTCATGCGTCCGGCGTTCAGGATGGTGTTGTAGGTGCCGTGGACGATGCCCTGCGGTCCGATGTACATCCAGCCGCCCGCGGTCATCTGTCCGTAGTTGGCGACGCCGAGCTGCATCGCGCGATGCCAGTCTTCCTGCGTGTCGAACATTCCGACCATGAGCGCGTTGGTCAGGATGACGCGCGGCGCTTCGGGACGCGACCGGAAGAGTCCGAGCGGATGCCCCGACTCGATGACGAGCGTCTGGTCGCGCGTGAGGATTTCGAGATACCGCTTGATGAGCCGGTACTGCATCCAGTTCTGGCAGACCTGTCCCGTTTCGCCGTAGGTGACGAGTTCATAGGGGTAGAGCGCGACGTCGAAGTCGAGGTTGTTGTCGATCATGACCTGGAAGGCTTTGCCTTCGACGCATTCGCCCCGGTACTCGTCGATCGGACGGCCCCATATCCGGCCCTTCGGGCGGAATCGGTAGCCGTAGATCCGCCCGCGCGTGCGCAGTTCCTCGAGAAATTCCGGCGCGAGCCGTTCGTGATGCTTCTCGGGGATGTACCTGAGGGCGTTCTTGAGCGCGAGGATCGTGTCCGCTTCGTTCAGCGTGTATCCCCGGTCCGGAGCCCTGCGGATTCCCGGCTCGAAGGGCTGCGTTTCCGGCAGTTCGTTCCATTCAAAGGCGCGAGAGAGTTTTTGCACGTCCATCTTCTTCATTCCTCCGGTTTTTTTTAAAAACTTCGTCTCAGGCGAACGACCGCTCGACGACGTCCCGGACGTCGTGCGCGCGTTTCTCGACGCGTTCGAGAACGGCGAGCGCGTCCGAGCGCATCCGGGCGCAAAAATCCGCGTCCGCGATCGAAAGCAGGTTGATCCGCACGTTGTAGGCCGCGCCCACGGCAGCGGCGTTCGCGGCCAGCGCCGCGACGCCGGCGTCGGAGAGCGCGTTTTTGTTCCCCATCGCCGCGACGTCGTGCGAAAGGGCGACGACCCGCTCGCACAGGCGGAGCGTCTCGAGCGGAACGCGGGCCGCGCCCTTCATGGCCTCCTGCATTGCCGCCCTTCGCGCCGCCTTTTCGTCGTCCGTCCCCTTCGGGAGCTTCAGCGCCTGCATGTAGGCGTTGAAGGCCTCCGTGTCTTCCTCCATGAGCGAGAGGAACCGCTTGGACAGTTCATCCCCCTCGCGGACCGCCGTTTCCATTTTCGCCCATACGTCCGCCTGTTCACCCGTCCCCGGAGCGACCGGCCTGCCGGCGGAGAGCCGCCCCACCATCGCGACGAGCGAGGCGCCGAGCGCGCCGCAGAGCGCGGCTACCGTACCACCGCCGGGCGCCGGGGAATCGGAGCCGAGGTCCGAGAGAAAATCGCGCACCGTCAAATCGAAGAGTTTCATGATTGTCCTCCTGTCTGTTCCCGAAGTCGCCCGGGGATCAGTCGAGCGGTCCCACGCGCTCTTCGACCGCCCGGACGACCGCGCCGCTCCGCACGAGTCCGCAGACGGCGTCCATGAGCGGGGCCAGGTACGTATCGCGTTCCACGAACGGGGCGCCGGTCCGGACGCAGTCGCGCGCGGCGGATGTCCCGGCGGCGGGCGTCAGCGGCAGGCTGAAGTCGAGCGCCTGCGCGGCCGTGAGCAGCTCCACGCCGAGAACCTTCACGGCGTTTTCGAGGATGGTCCGCCCCTTGCGCGCCGAATAGGCGCCCATCGAGACGTGATCCTCCTGGTTCGCCGAGGTGGGGATCGAATCGACCGACGACGGGTGCGCGAGGACCTTGTTCTCCGAGACGAGCGCCGCGGAGACATATTGCGGGATCATGAAGCCGCTGTTGAGTCCGCTGCCCGTCACGAGGAACGGAGGAAGTCCGGAGAGGGATTCGTCGACGAGGCGGGCCTGGCGTCGTTCGGAGATGCTCGCGATCTCCGCCGCCGCGATGCCGAAGTAGTCCATGGCGAGCGCGAGCGGTTCGCCGTGGAAGTTCCCCTGGCTGATGACGGCCTGGTCTTCCGGGAAGATCAGCGGGTTGTCGGTGACGGAGTTGATTTCCGTTTCCAGCACCCCCCACACGTGATCCATCGCGTCGCGGCAGGCTCCGTGGACCTGCGGGGCGCAACGCAGCGAATAGGCGTCCTGGACGCGCGTTCCCTTGTTCTGTTCCAGGATCTCGCTTCCGGCGAGCAGCCGGCGAAGGTTCGACGCGACGAGCCCCTGTCCCCTGTGGGGCCGGAGGGCGTGGGGTCTGGGATCGAACGCGGCCGTCACGCCGTGCATCGCCTCGAGCGACATCGCGACCGCGATATCGGCCGTGCGGACGAGGTTTTGCGCGTCGAACACGGCGAGAACGCCCACCGCAGCCATCGCGGCCGTCCCGTTGTTGAGCGCGAGCCCTTCCTTGGCTTCCAGTTCGAGCGGCTCCATGCCGCAGTGCGAAAGGGCCTTCGCGGCGGGCATGCGTTCGCCCTTATAGTGACAGTCGCCAAGGCCGAGCAGGGCGATGCCGAGGTGCGAAAGCGGGCAGAGGTCGCCGCTTGCGCCGACGGACCCCTGACTCGGGATGACCGGAAGGATGCCGGCGTTGAGCATGTCGCACAGGCGCTGCACCGTTGACACCCGGATTCCCGAATGCCCTCTCGCGAGCGTGTTGATCCGGAGCGCCATGATCGCGCGGACGACGTCTTCCGGGAAGGGCTCCCCGACGCCGCACGCGTGACTCCGCAGGAGGTTGGACTGCAATGTCCGGACGTCGTTCTTGTCGATCGCGACGGTCGCCAGGTCGCCAAACCCCGTCGTCACGCCGTAAATCACCCGGTCGGCGGACGTCCATTCCGCCACGAGGGCGGCAGACGCCGCCATCTTCGACTGCGCTTCCCCGGAAAGGGCTGCCGTCGCCCCTTCCCGGGCTATTGCCTGCACATCGGGAATCGTCAGGGAAATCCCGTCAAGCGTTACATTCTTTCGTGTCATTGCCTTCGCGCACCTCCGAGCTTAAGGATCCGGACCGCGCTTTATTGTATGCCAAACCCGCCTTTGTCGCAACATTCAAAGGTGCTCAAACGAAAATACCCCTGCCTAACAACACGCACCCCGCGTCGCGACCCGTTCCCCGAGCTTGTAGACCTCATCGACGACCGAACCGCCCGCGTGATACGCGATCGCCGCCGGAGTCTCTCCGTCAAGCAGCAGGAAGTCGGCCTGCTTGCCCGGCTCCAGGCTCCCGACGCGACCGGCGAGCGCGATGGCGTACGCGGCGTTCAGCGTCGCGGCCGTAAGCGCCTCTTCGACGGTCAGCCCCATCTGCATCACCGACAGCCCGAACACGAACGGCATCGACTCGCAGTAGCACGACCCCGGGTTGCAGTCCGTCGCGACCGCTACGGGGAGGCCGCGTTCGATCATGAATCGGGCCCGCGCGTAGGGTTTGCGGAGGCTGTAGGCCGTCGCGGGCAGCAGGTTCGCGACGACTCCGGCCCGGGCCATCGCATCGAGCCCGGCGTCCCCGGCCGCAAGCAGGTGTTCCGCCGAAACCGCCCCCACTTCCGCGGCGAGGGCCGCGCCCCCCGTGTCGTGCACCTCGTCGGCGTGGACGCGCGGACGGAGTCCCGCCTTCTTCCCCGCCTCGAGGATCCTGCGGCTCTGCGCGACCGAGAAGACGCCCTCCTCGCAGAAGACATCGCAGTATCCGGCGAGTCCCTGGTCCGCCGCCGCCGGAATCATCGCCTGAACGAGCAGATCGACATACGCGTCGGGAGAGCCGCGGAACTCCTCGGGGACCGCGTGCGCCCCCATGAAGGTGATCGCGACGTCGAGCGGCGTCTCGCGCCGGACGCGGTCGATGACCGCAAGCATCCGGAGTTCCGACGCCGTATCGAGCCCGTAGCCGCTTTTCATCTCCATCGTGGTCGTTCCGGAAGCGAGGGCCCGCATCGCGTTCGCGCGCGTGACGGCGAAGAGTTCGTCATCGGTCGCGCTTCGCACGGCGCGCACCGAGGAGAGGATGCCGCCCCCCTGTTTCAGGATCTCAAGGTACGGCACGCCGGACAGACGAAGGGAAAACTCGCTTTCCCGCGTCTTCGCGAAGCACGCGTGCGTGTGCGGGTCCACGAAGCCGGGGACGCAGCAGCGCCCCCCGCCGTCAACCTCCATGTCGACGCGGAATTCCCGCGCGCGGGTCAGGACGTCCCGCTCCGCCCCGGCGGCGACGATGAGTCCGTCGGCGACGAGCATCGCGCCCGGCGAATGGCGGACGACATCCCTCTGCCGCTCGCCGGCCGACGGCTTCCCGTGGTCCACCGGCGTCACGAGGGAGACGTTCCGGAACAGCCTGACGGTCATTCCCCGGCGCCCCCGCTCTCCAGCAGACGAACCTCCAGGACCTGCCGCGGGTCGAAGTCCTTCACCTGAAGGTAGTACGCCGCGCTCCGAAGGATCGCGTCGGCCGGGATCATGCCGTAGATCTCCGTGTCGATCACCTCGACGCCGTAGCGCCGGGCCTCCATGCGCACGACTTCGAGGATCCGGTACAGGTCGGCCTTTTCGTAGTCGACGATGTTCATGCTCACCTGGACGATGCCGCGCTCCGCGAGATCGACCCCCATCGCCTTGACGGCCGGAAAGCCGCCGCCCGAGGCTCGGATGATCTTCGCGATCGAATCGGCCACGGCGACATCGGACGTCCCGAGGTTGATGTTGAACGCGACGAGGAATTTTCTCGCGCCGATGACGGTCGCTCCGGCGGTCGGGTGCAGCTTCGGCTCGCCGATGTCGGGGCGGCGTTCGGTGTTGACGACCTCCATTTTCAGGACCTCGTACTGCCCCTTGCGGATCACTTCGAGGCGCCTGCGGTCGGGGCGCATCGCGGCGTCCTCGTAGAAGTAGACCGGGATCTCCGTCTCCGCGTTGTACCGGGCGCCGAAATCCCGCGCGAGGCGGACGCACTCCTCCATTGTAATGTTTCGGATGGGCGTGAACGGAATGACGTCGACCGCTCCGATGCGCGGATGCGCGCCCGTGTGTCCGTTCATGTCGATGTTTTCCCGGGCCGTCAGCGCGGCTTCGATCAGGGCGTCGCAGATCGGTTCCGGCTCTCCCGCGAGGCTCACGACGAGGCGGTTGTGATCCGCATCCGCCCGGTAGTCCAACAGCGAGCAGCCGTTCCGCCCGCGAAAGGGTGCGACGATCGCCTCGATGACATCTTTTCTCCGTCCCTCACTGAAATTCGGTACGCATTCCACAAGTCGCATGGTTCCATGCCCTCCTTTAAGGGATACACTTCTATTCAATATACTAGTTCACGAAGAAAAACGGAAGCCGGAGACGCGCGCATACGAAAAAACGGGCAGCCGGCCTGCGTCCGGCGTACCCGTCTCAAGCGTTCCCGTCCGGCCTTACCGGCGCGGTTTCGTGCAGCGATAGACGAATGCGGGGGGAATGTTCCGGAGGACGAACGAGATCCGGACCTCCTCGAACCGCGCCTCCAGTTCCCGGCGCATCTGCTGGGAGTACTGGAACGCGATGAACGTTCCCGTAGGAGCGATGGCCGAACGCACCGCGTCGAGAATCCGCGAGCGGAGTTCCGCCGGAAAAACCGCGAAGGGCAGGCTCGACAGGATATAATCCAGATCGCCGCAACCGCCGGATCGCACGACGTCGTCGAGCAACGCCGCATCGGGGTGGTATTCCGGGCCGGGGCATTCGGTTTCCAGCTTCGTCCGCATGACCGGGTCGATCTCGAAGACGAAGAGGCGGCACCCGGGAGCGATTCTCCGGTTGATGCGCCGCGTGAAGACGCCCGTTCCCGCCCCGAGTTCCGCGATCGCGCGGGCCGCGCTCCAGTCCACCGGGGAGAGCATCGCCCGCGCGAGAAAACGGGAACTCGGCGTAATGCTGCCGACCCGCGTCGGCGCTCCGATAAACCGCTTGAGAAAGAGGAGCTTTTCCGTGTATTCTTTCAGCATTGCATAAAATCCTCCGAATCGAATCGCCATATTTCGCCCGCGCGTCTCACGCGGGAAATGCGAATTTACCGGACATTACCAGCAGAGGCGGTTCATTGTCAAGAGAACACGGCGGAGATATATGGGAAGGGAGTCACGCGATGTCCCTGCGGCGAATGGTTTCGGCGGCGAAACGCGAGCTTGCGGTCTGGCGCGCCGTCCTTCGGGACGACCGGACGCCGCGCGCCGCGCGATGGATCCTGGCCGGGCTGTTCGCGTACCTCGCAAGCCCGGTGGATCTCATTCCGGACTTCATTCCCGGACTCGGCTTCCTCGACGACCTGATCGTTCTCGCGGGCGGGCTCTGGCTATTGCGCCGGATCGTCCCCCGGGAGGTCGTCGCGGACGCGAGAAGCGCGTATCCGAACGCACAACGAGAGGAGATTTTTGACGATGATCGTACGACGCCCCGATGAAACAGCCCGTTTCGTAACGAGCGACTTGTCCCGCGTTGTCGAGGTCTTTCACCCCGACAGGGAGGCGCTGCCCGAAGGCATGGCGTGCAGCATCGCGCACGCGCGCGTCGCCGCGGGGGCCGCGACCGTCCCGCATACGCTCGCGACGTCGACGGAGATCTACTGGGTGCTCTCCGGACGGGGACGAATGCACATAGGCGACGAGACGGCCGACATCGGCCCCGGCGAGGCAGTGCTCATCCCGCCCGATTCCATCCAGTGGATCGAAGCCGCGGACGGCGAGGAGCTCGTCTTTCTGTGCGTCGTCACGCCGCCGTGGAGCGCGGAGGACGACCGGAGGAGATGATTCGATTCCGGATGCTGTGATATCATGATCCGGAATGTTCATTCCGTCGCTGTATTTAACAATGAATACAATTTGAAGGGGAGGCCTGTGAATGTTGCGTCGGATCATCCTTGCAGCATCCGTATTTCTCTGCGTGTTTCTCTTTGGAGCGACGGCCCGCGCCGAGGTCGTCTGCGACATGCAATCGGGCCTGTACTACAAGCCCGATTGCGCCTTTCTTCCTCTTTCCGAGTTCCAGGAGATTCTTCCCGACGAACAGACCGCCTTCCGTCAGGGGTATAAAAAGAGCCCCAGAAGCTTTCTCGAAGACGAGCACCGCATGGAGGTCCAGCTTTCCGCCTACTGGGACCAGTACCTTCGGGACAACCTGAGCCTGTACGCACGAAACCATCCCCTCACGAAGCGCGTTCACGCCGTCGCGGACCGCATCCTTCCGGTCGTGACGCGGAACTACGTGCCGCTGAAGGCATACGTCGCTCCGGGGAAGGGGCTTCTCTCCTTCACCGTGCTCGGCGGAGGGCTCGTGCTCACGGACAAGCTCGTGGACGCGTGCGCAACCGACGACGAGCTCGCAGCCGTTCTGGCCCACGAGCTGGCGCACTTCGACCGGGAGGACCTTCTCGGGGCCATCGGCGAGGCCAAGGGAATGGACCTCTTCCTGTCGGTCGCGATGGACCACAAATTCACGGCGCAGGAGCTGCGCCACATCCTCGAGGCCACGCTCGCGACGGCGGCGAAGGGGTATGACGCGGACACCGAGGTCCGTGCGGACGTTCTCGCGATGGTCTATATGAGCCAGGCGGGCTTCCCTCCCGAGTCGTACCTCGCCGCGATGGACCGGCTCGGCCGCGCCGGAGCGAGCCGGATCTTCCTGAGCCGCTTCCCGAACATGACGGCAAAGATCAACGCGCTCGCGAAGCTTCTGCCGGACCTGCGCCACAAGGGAGACGTCCCCGCCGGAAAGCCCACCCCGGCCCCGGAGTACACCGTGGACGCCGAAGCGCTCCGGGGGCGGGCGCTCCAGGCCCTGGGCCGGAACGACGTCCGCCTGCGGGTCTTCGAGTGCCTCGGGGACAAGCTGCCCTATCGCGGGCTGTACGTCCAGATCGAAGACCTGATGGGCGAGTTCGGCGGCGCGGACGCGCAGGAGAAACTCACGTCGGCGCTTCGAAGCGCCTATCTTCCGACGTATCCGCGTTTTTCCTATGTGAAGCTCGAACTGACCCGTTCGTGGAAGAAGGAGGGCTTCCATGCGTCCTCCTTCGCGCTGGATTAGGGAGCGGCGCATGCAGCGCCCGCAGACCCCGCCGCTCCTCGCAACAGCCGTCCTCGCACTCCTCCTCTTCCCGGCGATGTGCGGCGCGGCGCCGCTCCCGAAAGCCGGACGCCTCGCGCTCGTGCTGCATGCGTCCGGGAAGGGCGAAACGTCCCCCGCGTCGGTCGCCGAGGCGGAGGACACGATCCGCAAGGGGCTGATCGCCTCCGGATACATCGTCGTCGACGAGGCGAAGCTCGAACGCATCCGCCGGGACAAGGCCGCCATGCTCGCGCTCGAAGGCGATGCGGAGGCTATCCTGAAGCTCGGCGCGCAGTACGGCGTGAGCACGTTCGTCAAGGGCGCCGTCGCGGTGCATCCCTCCAGAAAGAACGACGCGAACCTCTACACCGCGACGGCCGTCATCACAGTCAAGGCCTACTCGGCTTCGGCGAAGTACGTCTTCTCCGATACGGTCGAGGGGCGCGAGGCGGGGTACACCCCGCAGGACGCCCAGCACCGGGCGCTCGTGAGCGCCGCGACAAGCATGCGGCAATCGCTCCTCGACGGAAAGGCCGAGACGCCGCACGGTCCGCCGCAACGGAACAGGCTCCGGCTCGTCGTCCGCAACATCGCGTCGTTCCAGCAGGCCAACGCGATCCTGGA
>CALMZW010000315.1 GCA_937870605.1 uncultured Synergistaceae bacterium | reverse complement strand
CACCGGTCGAGCGGGGCGTATTTACCCGCACAATCAACAGACGCGGATCCGGGGCATACGGATCTGAACCAGGAGAGCATAATGCGCGAAATTCGCTGAAACGACGGGGGGATTCCAATGGTGGGCTCCATTCTGTCAGGTCTTCTCTTATGGACGGCTCTTGCATTCGCCGGGCTTCGTTTCCTCCGACGGCTCATTCGCGCCCGTTTTGCCGGAGACGAGCGGGGCGACGTCGTCATTCGAAGGGTGACTGTTCTTTTCCGCATCCTCTTTTTCTTTATGACAGCGATGGGATGTATTTCCATGGTGGTTTGGCATATCAAATTCGGCGAATAATGATTCGTCCCTTTGCCGTTTCCGCTTTTTTGAACGCATCGCACGGTTTGCTTCTTTATGCCTGCCCGGAATGATGCTTTGGAGCAATACGGATTGTTTCCGCTCGATGAATCCGTCGGACGGATCGGAAATAACGACGAGGGAAGGAATTTCAATAGAGCGTATGTCTCGTATGTCGAAACAAATCCTGCAATATTGCGGATCCTCGCTTGCAACTCCCCGGATATAACGCTTTTTCGTCTCGTGTGTCGAGGAATAAACCAAGATCTGAGATCAGTTATTTGGCGGAGTATTAGCATAAAACATTCCCTTGAATATGTATCTGTATCGTGATATAGTCTGACCGAATTCGGAAGAAATGTTCGGATCTATTGTGATGAGCGCATTTTAGGCGAATTGCCGCGATTTATGCGAGAGAATGGAGGACATATTGCGATGACGGAAAGGGAGAAAATTATGGATTCCCTCAAGACCCTCGAAGGCAAAACCGGGCGTGGCGCCTTGTCGCGCATTCTGGACGAGGAAATCCTGCAGTACATGGAGAAACTGAATCGTGACGGGGTGAGTTATTCCAACATCGCCATCAAATTGACCGAAGCCACCGATATTCCGCTGAAGCCCATGCAGGTCATGTTCGCGGTCAAAAAGTACCGGGAACGGCGCAATCTGCCTCCGGTCCGGGAATATACCGGGAAGCCGCGCGGCCGAAAGCCGCAGAAAAAGGTCGCGAAAGCGTCCGAATAATGTCTGCCCCCGTTTCATCCGGAATACGACATTCTCTTCGTGCATCAACGAACGGCGGCCTTCCTGACATGAGACGTTCCCCGACAGGGGCGGCGATGCTGCCCCTGTTCCTTTTTCTTCTGGCCTTCGTCCTCTTCCCGACGCTTCCCGCAAATGCCGCGGATTTCGAAATAGCCGACCTCGAGACCTTCCGACAGGATCCGTTTCTCTGCATCCGCGGCGATTTCGATACGCCGCTTCTTTCTCCCGATCTTCAGCGACAAATGAAACATCAGTACGATTCCGCATACTTTGCACCGTGGCGGCAAAAGAAGCCCGAGAGAGGGATCGAGTCCCTCACCTGGGGTTTCTCCACATACGGGAAGAAGGAAACGTTCGGAGAAAACAGGAGACGCCGGAATCCGGAGTGGTTTGCGAGGCAGCGGAAAAATGCGAATGAAGCTCTTTTCGGAACGGAAAATCGCCCGGCTATCGCCGTCTGCGAAGCGGACCTTCGGATCTTTCCCGTCGCGGACCCGTTGTTCTTTGATTTCGACGAAGCGGGCGAAGGATACCCGTTCGACTACGGCCAGAACAGCGCAGTGAAGCCTGGAGAACCGCTTTTTGTCTCTCATCGCTCTGCGGACGGCGCATGGTTTTTTGTGGACGCCCCAACCGCTTCGGGAGGGATCGACGCCCGCCGCGTCGGTTTGATGGATTCGGCCGATATGGTTCTTTTCTCTGTCCCGGACCGCATCGTTCTTCTTGCGGACGATTTTCCCCTGACGGACGAGCGCGGAGCGTATCTCGGACGTGCGAAAACAGGGGCGCAGTTCCCGCTTCTGGAAACCGATCTGCTGCACGGTTCTTTCCGCGTGCGCGTTCCGCTTCGACGGACGGATGGCGGCATCGAACCCGGGAGCGCCGTCATCCCGATGGCCGACGCGACGCGACTCCCGTTGCCGCTGACGCCGTGGAACGGGGCTCTCGTCGCTTCGTCGCTTCTCGCGGAACCGTACGGGTGGGGAGGGCTGCACGGCCGCAGGGACTGCAGTGCGCTGGTCATGGATTTCTTCGCTCCGTTCGGCATCGCGATGCCCCGAAATTCGCGGGAGCAGGCGGGAAACGGGCGATGGATCGATCTCAAGGGAAAGGACTTTGAGGAAAAGGAACGAATTCTGCTGAAAGAGGGGATCCCGTTTCGAACCCTTGTGGCCATGCCGGGACATATCATGTTGTACATCGGACAACGCGGGGGACGTCCCCTTGTGTTTCACAACATGTGGGGAGTCCGCACCAGGAATTCGGGACGTCCGGGACGGCATATCGTCGGCAAGGCCGTCATCACGACGCTGGCTCCGGGAATGGAGCTCCCGGATCACGATGGCCTTCCGGCCGGCAGGATCACGGGCCTGGTGATCGTCGGAGAAACGCGTACGGGCGAGTGACGAAACGCGTTCCGCGACAGGCGGCTTCGGGGAAATGCCCGGGAAACGCAGGAAACGGGAAAACGAAGTGAAGAACCGCTGATTGGAAGCCGCAGAATCCGGTCAGGCCCTTGAAATCCGTGGAAATAAGGATGCGGCGTCTTCGTCGATGTGTGGTACAATCTCCCGGCGTTCGTTGGGAACGGGGAACGGCAATCACGGTCATTCGTGCGGCGTTCGCCGCACTATTTAATGTTACAGGAGGGATTTGCGTGTTTGGAACAAAGGCAAAACGTATCGTGTTGCTTGTCTTGAGCGTTCTTTTCATGTTTTCGCTGGCGACAGCCGTTCTGGCCGCCGAGAAAAAGCCGATCGATTTCGGGAAGGACAAAAACAAGATGCACTGGTATCTGCTGGATTTCGGGAAGAAAGACGATTCCGGCTATGCCATCGTCCGCAAGTACTATACCAACCCCGATGAGAAGACCAAGACAATCGATCTGATCGCATCCAAGTTCGCGATCGATCATGATCGCGCCGCCGAGCTGTACTTCACCGAGTACGGCTATACGTACTCCCCGGATGGAACCAGATTCGGGCTGACGTATGTGACCCACTACGACATGCTCGGCACGGAAATCAAGTCGACCACGTTCGACGGAGCGACCATCGCGCTCGAGAAGTTGTCCAAGGATACGATCCCGCATAAAACCTACCAATATATCATAGGGAAGCCGCAGGCGGCCAAGAGGCCCGTCGCCGCCGCAAAACGGCCCGCGCAGAAGAAAGTCCCTGCAAAGAAGCCCGCTGGGGTCAGGAAGTAGAAAATTTCGGAGAGCCGG
>CALMZW010000314.1 GCA_937870605.1 uncultured Synergistaceae bacterium | reverse complement strand
GTCGAACAGCGGGACGCTGATATCCCCTGCGTGCGACATCCACTCCTCGCGGCTTACGGCGTACCCCTGCGCGCGAATTCTCTCCAGGTCCTCCCGCAGGCGGACCGGGTCCGCATCGTCTCCTCCGAGCGGGGAGGGAAGCGGCGACGAGAGAACGCGGGAACGAATCTCTTCCGGCGCGTAGGCGAGAAGGATCTTCCCCGTGGCGCCGGCGTGCAACGGGACGGACAGGCCCCTGCGAGCGGTGAATTTGACCGGAGTCGCGGGTTCGACCGTGAAGATGCAAAACCCGAGGCATCCCTCCCGGACGCTGAGGGTGACGGTGTTTCCGGTGGAACGCATGAGGTCCGTCATTTCCGGTTCGGCGGTGCGGATCAGGGCGTCGTACAGCGACGAGCGGCTCGAAAGGAGGAGAAAGCGAATGCCCGGACGGTATCCGTTCGTAAGGGGGTCGCGGAACGCCCAGCCGCAGGACTCCAGCGAGATGAGCAGACGATGTGCGGTGCTCCTGGGAACGTCGGCGGACTCCTCGACCTCCCGGACAGAGAGGGGAGTTCCGGAGGAACAGAGCGCCTCCATGATTGCGGTCACCTTGAGCGCGCCGTTTGCCTTTTCGTTTGCGTCGACCTGTGTCATGCGAAGCCTCCGAAAAATGGGACAGTCAACCCAATAATGGGACACTGCGTCCCATTATTATACGAACAGAATTGTTTGTCAATGGATCGGCGGCATGAATGACGGCGGTTTCCGAACGGCGGAGCCTGCTCCGTTCGGGGGATTGAAAGGGAATGCGCTCGCGTCGCGTTTCGTGTCAGCAGGAAAGTCTCCGGCCATCTGGTATTACGCGCCGCCTCGCCTGTATCCCGCGAGATCGAGTGTCACGTGCGAGTATCCGGCCAACCTGAGCCCGTCAAGGATCGCGCGTCGCGTCGTTTCGTCAAGAATCGACGAAAAGAGTCCCGGATCGACTTCGATGCGTCCCTCGCTTCCGGTGGTGCGGACGCGGATTCTGCTTTCCGGCGGAAGGAGCGCGCGCAGCGTTTCCTCCGCGCGTTCGACGCGGCGGAGCAGGTCGGCTGTCAGGGGGACGCCGTACGGAATCCGGGACGCGAGGCACGCGGCCGCCGGCCGGGAATCGCCGGGAATCCCCCATTCGAGGGAGAGCTCCCGGATCATCGCCTTGGTCATCCGGGCCTCGATCAGCGGACAGCGGGTCATTCCGGATTCCTGCACGGCGCGGTAGCCCGGGCGGTCGTCTCCGAGGTCGTCGAGGTTCGATCCGTCGAGAATCCACGAAATTCCCCGTTCGCGGGCGAACGTCTCAAGCAGTGCGATGCGGCGTTTTTTGCAGTGGTAACAGCGATCCGCCGGGTTCGCGGCGAAGGTCGGGTCGTCGAGTTCGTTCAGACGGACGATTTCATGGCGGATTCCGGATTTCGCGGCGATGCCCGACGCCTCTTCGACCTCCCGGGCGGGGAGCGTCGGGGAGAGAATGGTGATCGCGACGGCCCGGTCGCCGAGAACCCGGCGCGCGGCCGTCGCGAGAAGCGCGCTGTCGACGCCGCCCGAGTAGGCGACGACGGCCTGTTCCATCGGACGGAGGATCGAAAGCAGACGATCCTCCGCGTCCCGTATTTCCTGTCTCATCGAATCTCCTCCCCGTCACGGTCGATGCCGTTGTTCATAAACGAAGCGACGCTCCGTGAATTGTACTGTTTTTGACCGGAACCGCCTGCGTAAAAAACGGCTTTTCTTCGGGAAGGCTCCGGGCGTCTTCATGCGATATACTTTACAATATCGGCCGTAAATTCGGGTATGCGCCGGGGGGAGAGCGGGCGGGTGCGGAGCATCGGACGTATCGAAGGAACGAAGAAAGCGGCGGCCGGGCGACGCGTCGCGGTCCTCATGAGCGGAGGCGTGGACAGCGCCGCTTCGGCAGTACTCCTGCTCCGGCAGGGATACGACGTTATCGGACTGACGATGCGTATTCCGGACGGAAACGATTCCGAAAGGGACGCCGGAGCGGCGGTCGAGGGAGCGCGGGCGCTTGCGCGGCTGCTCGGGATACCGCACGTGGCGCTGGACGTCGCGGATGAGTTCCGGGCGTTCGTAACAGAGCCATTTCGCGGCTTCTACGCGTCGGGGCGGACGCCGAACCCGTGTTCCGACTGCAACGCCAGGGTGAAGTTCGGTCTGCTCATGGACTATGCCGAACGCGAACTCGGATCTCCGCTCGTCGCGACGGGGCACTACGCCCGCATTCTCAAGACGGGGGGGGAATGCCTTCTTGCACGCGCGGACGACAGGTCGCGGGACCAGAGCTACTTTCTGGCCGGAATACCGCGGGAACGGCTGGATCGCATCCTCTTCCCGCTCGGCGGAAGGAGCAAGGACGAGGCTCGCGCCCTCGCGGCGGAAGCGGGACTTCCGGTCGCAACGGCCGCCGACAGCATGGAAATCTGCTTTGTGGGGCAGGGAGATTACCGTCAGGCCGTGTCGGATCTTCCGCACAGGCCAGGGCCGTTTGTCGCGGAAGACGGACGCGTGCTCGGGCGGCACGAGGGGATTTCGTTCTACACCGTCGGGCAGCGAAAGGGGCTCGGGCTCGCCCTTCCCGAACCGCTCTACATCTCGCGGATCGACCCGGAGACGAACGAGATCGTTCTCGTTCCGCGGAAGAAGATCTTCCGGGAGTGCGTCGAAGCGCGCGATGTCAACGTCCTGCTTCCGGACGCGATGGACGGGGCGCGCTCGCTCACGGGGAAAGTTCGCTCGCTCACGGGAAAAGTTCGCTCGCAGGGCGAGCCGCTTTCGTGTCGTGTCGAGTTGTTCGACGGAAATACCCTGCGCGTCGTCTTCGATCCTCCGGTCTTCGCGCCCGCGCCGGGGCAGCGTCTCGTCCTCTACGACGGAGACACTGTCGCCGCCGGAGGCGTCATCACGAACGGCGGGGCGTCGTCGTGAACGGCGACGCGGCGACCCCCGCGGTCTATATGGTCCGCTGCCGGGACGGAAGCCTGTACACCGGGTGGAGCACCTGCGTCGAATCGCGCGTCGCGGCGCACAACGCGGGGCGCGGCGCCAGGTATACGGCGGGGCGTCGCCCCGTGACGCTGGTCTACTGCGAACGCGCCGCCGACAGAGCCGCCGCAATGCGTCGGGAACGGGCGCTCAAGAGGTTTTCCCGGGAACAGAAAGAATGCCTCGTCGCGCGGTGGTGTGAAGAATGCGAAAAAGAACGCCGGGAAACTCGAGATCCGGTTATGTTGTTTCCGTCGTTTGCCGATGATGGAAATATGGAGGGATGTTCGTGAAAATACGGGAGTTCGAACTGGAACGATATTTCGCGAAATACGAGTTCCATGTGCAATACATGCTTTCGCCTTCGGACTGCGAGCCCCTGGGGCTCACGGAGCTTCTCGGAATGGCCGACGACGAATGCCGCGAGTTGTGGAGCACGCTTCGGCTCTCCTACACCGAGCCGTACGGCTGCCCCGCGCTCCTCACGGAGATCGCGAAACGCTACCGGCACGCGGAGGAAAACGGCGTCGTGACCGCCGCGCCCGAAGAGGCGATCCTGCTGACCTTCATGGCGCTTCTGGAACCGGGCGACCATGTCGTCGCCGTCTCGCCGGCGTATCAGTCGCTGCACGAGCTTCCGCGGGCGCTTGGGGCCGAGGTGACGCCGTGGACGCTTCGCCTTCGGGACGGACGATGGACCCTGGACATCGAGGAACTCTTCCGCCTGTTCCGGCCCGAAACGAAGATCCTGGTCCTGAATTTTCCCCACAACCCGACGGGCTTCATCCCGACGGAGGAGGAATACCTGACGGTGCTCGATCAGGCGGCGAAACGGGGCATTTTCGTGCTCTCCGACGAAATGTACCGGGGGCTGGAGCACAGCGCCGCGAACATTCTCCCGGCCGCCTGCGATTTTCTGCCCTACGCAGCCTCGCTTTCCGGTCTCTCGAAGGCGTTTGCGCTTCCGGGGCTGCGGCTCGGATGGCTCTGTTCGCAGGATCGCGCGTTTCTCAGGCGCGTCGCGTCGCTCAAAGACTACACGACGATCTGCATGAACGCGCCCGGAGAGATCCTCGGGATCGTCGCGCTGCGGAACGCGGACCGCATTCTGGATCGCAGCCGCCGCCTCGTCGGCGGGAATCTGCGCCTGACTGAAGCCGTGTTCGCGCGTCACCCGGAGTCGCTCTTCTGGGCGCCTCCGCTCGGGGGGTCCACGGCCTTCCCGAAGCTGTCGGAGACTATCCCGGTTGCCGAATTCTGCCGCCGCGTGGTGGAGGAACGGAATCTGATGGTGCTTCCGGATACGGTGTTCGACGTGAACTGGAACCATATCCGGATCGGGCTCGGCCGGAGGGATTACCCCGCGGCGATCGCCGTGTTCGAGGATTTTCTCGGAAGCTGCGAGTCGTCGGCCTGCGGGTAGGGACTAGATCCGGCGACACATGTGAAGGGGAGGGGTCGGAAGATGGGAAAGAGATTTGTCGTGATGGCCGCGTCCGTTCTGGCGTCCATACTGGGCGCCGGCATTGCGGAAGCGTCCGCTCCCGTACGGCCGCCGATCGATATGCGCGTTGTCGCGGGAAGCAGGACGGCGACGTTCGCGCTGGGGTGATTCTGGGGATCGGACGCCCGGTTCGGGCTGCTTCGAGGCGTTCTCCGGACGAGAGTCGGGTATTCTGGAGGGACATCTCCCGACCCGACGTACCACAACATCGACGGGCACAGCGAGACGGTCCAGGTGGACTTCGACCCGGAAACGATCTCGTACGGGGAGCTTCTTCACGTGTTTTTCGTCTCGCATAACGCGGCGATTCCTTCGATGAGCCGCCAGTACGCGTCGGTGATCTTTCACCACGACGAGGAACAGCGGAAGGCCGCGGAGGAGGCGAAACGCGCGATGGAAGCGCGATACGGACTCCCCGTGTTCACCGAGATCCGTCCCTTCGCGGGATTTACGCGGGCGGAGGACTACCATCAGAAGTATTACCTGCGCAACGACACGATTCTGGTGAGCGCGCTGATGTCGATCTATCCGGACGCGACGGAATTCGCCGATTCGACGGCTGTCGCCCGCGTCAACGGATACCTCGGCGGCGAAGGGACGCCGGACGATCTTTCGCGCGATTTGCCCGATCTGAGACTCCCCGAAGAGGCGCAGAAGCGTCTGCGCCTGGTCGTCGACAGGATGAGCCGGTAGAACGCGTCGAATGAACCGAATTGCTTTTATTCGGGAATCGGGGATAAAATAATCTTTTATCCGAGCCCGCGTTGATGCGGTCTTCCCGGAGGTCAAAGCATGAGAGCAGATGTCCCCGACAGGAGACTCCGAAAAGTCAGTTTCCTCGCCGCAACCCTGTACGCGATCGGCGTTCTGGGCTATGTGGCGTTTGCGTATATTTCGGAGGAGAAGAACATCCTGCAGGGAGTCGACGACCAGCTGAAGCTTGCGGCCAAAGGTCTGAAATACATGCTTTCGCCCGACTTCCACGACAGGGCGCTGGACGAGACGTCAATCTCCTACGACGAAGAGCTTCGGAACCGGAAGGCGATGAGCGATTTCGCTACGGACGGCGGGTTCGTGTACGCGTACACGCTGGTCGAACGAAACGGGCGATATTTCTTCTCCGCTCCTTCGGTGACGGAAGAGGAGGCCAAGGAACGGAGATCCTGGTATTTCTACCCGTATGACGACGTCCCGAAGGAGTTCATTGAAGCGAAAGAGGCGGGGACGCCCCGCTACGTCAGTTACAAAGACCAATGGGGAACGTTCCGTTCCGTCGCGTGGCCCGAAACCTCTCCCGGAGGCCGCCGGTACCTCGCGTGCGTCGACCGGAGCATTTCGCACATCAACGCGATGCTTCGGGCGAAGGCGTGGGCCGCGCTCCTGACGGGCTTCTTTTTCTTCGTCCTCTCGTTTCCCGCCGCGTTGCTGTTCCGCAGGCTCGTGTTCGCGCACCGGGAGAAGTCCGAGGAGATGCGGGTGTTGTACGACTCCGTCGAGACGCATATCTGGCGGCTCGATTCGCCGGATGCCTACGGCGCCGTCAACCGGGCGCACGCGCTCTTCTTCGGGAAGACCGTCGGGGAGATGGAATTCCGGCAGATTCAGGAGGCGCTTCCCGAAGACGTCGCTTCGATCCTCCTGGAAGGGAACGAAGCGTTGTTCGCGGAGAAACGCCAGGTGCGTTCCGAGGAGTGGATCCGGGACGGGCAGGGGAGGTCGCGCCTGCTCGCCGTGACGCGAACGCCGAAGATCGGCCGGACGGGAGCGGTCGACTACGTCGTCTGTTCCGCCGAGGACATGACGGACAGATGGAAAGCGAAAGAAGCGCTCGCGGAGAGCGAGGAGCGACTTTCTCTCGCCCTGCGGGGCGCGGATCTGGCGCTGTGGGATCTCGATTTCGAGCAGGGACGGGCGATTTTCAACGACCGCTATGCGGCGATGCTCGGATATACGCTGGAAGAGCTGCATCCGGAGCTGAAAACCTGGGAACGCGTCGTGTCTCCGGAGGATTTCGCGCGGGTGTCCGAGGTCTGGCATGATCATCTCGAGGGACGGATTCCCTTTTACGAGTGCGAGTACCGACGGATCTCGCGGACGGGGGACGTCGTCTGGGTTCTGGACCGGGGCATGGTTTTCAAGCGGGACGGGCAGGGAAAGCCCCTCAGGGTCGCCGGAACGCTGCTCGACATCACGGAACGGAAACGGACAGAGGAGCTTCTGCACCTGGCGAAGGAGTCGGCGGAGGCCGCAAATCGCGCGAAGAGCGCCTTTCTGGCGAATATGAGCCACGAAATCCGCACGCCGATGAACGCGATCCTCGGCTACGCGCAAATCCTGCAGCACGACGAGACGCTCAACGAAGAGCAGCGGACGGCTCTCGATGTCATTGCGCGGAGCGGCGACCACCTCCTGACGCTCATCAACGATGTCCTCGAGATGGCGCGGATCGAATCGGGGCGCATCTCCCTCTCGGAGGAGTCCTTCGACTTTCACGGGCTGCTCAACGACATCGTACGGATGTTCCGCATCCGAACCGGCTCGTACGGAGTCGCGCTGCATCTCGAGGAAAAGGGGAACGTTCCGCTGGTGCTTCGCGGGGACGAGGGAAAGATCCGTCAGGTGCTCATCAACCTGATCGGTAACGCGGTGAAGTTCACCGAACGGGGAACCGTGACGCTGCGCGTGTCCGCGGAAAGGAACCCCGGAGAGAGCGGGAACGGCGCCGGAGTCCGGATCGGCATCGAGATCGAGGACACCGGATGCGGCATCCTCCCCGGGGACCGCGAGCGCATCTTCTCCGCGTTCGAGCAGACGGAAAAGGGGAAGAACTCAGGCGGAACGGGACTCGGGCTTCCGATCAGCCGGCATTTCGCGCGGCTTATGGGCGGCGATCTGGAGCTTGTCCGGAGCGAGCCGGGAGTGGGAAGCCTTTTCTATTTCACGTTCGGCGCGGTCCTGTCCGACCGGTGCGATCCGAGGAATTCCTCCCTGAAGCGGCGGGGCGTGTGGCGTTTCGCTGCGGGCGAAGCGCCGCATACGGCCCTTGTCGTGGATGACCGCGAGACGAACAGGGTATTGCTGGCGCGAATGCTCGCGCCGGCCGGTTTTACGGTGTTCGAGGCCGCCGGGGGAGCCGAAGCGCTGAGCCTCTTTGAGCGGGAACGGCCGGATGTCGTTTTCATGGATATCATGATGCCGGGAATGGACGGACTCGAAGCGACGCGCCGGATTCGGGAAGTCGCCGGGGAAGCGGTTTTCGTGATTGCCGTTACGGCCCGCACGCTGGACGTTGACCGCGAAAGCGCGCTCGCGGGAGGGATGCAGGGCTTTGTCGGCAAACCGGTGCAGGAGGACGACCTGTTTTCGGAGATCCGAAGGGTCACGGGATACCGGCTGGAATTCATTCCTCTCCCGCAGACGCGGAGGACGGACGAACCCGTCCGGACGGCGCTGCGTCCGGACGCGCTGGACCGGATCGACGCGGCCCTTGTTTCGGCGCTTTCCGAAGCGGTCCGGGCGGGAGACCAACGGCGCATCATCGAGGTCGCGGAGCGGATTGCGGCGGTGGATCGCGACCTCGGAGAAACGATCCGGGCTACGGCGACGGAGTACGATTATCTCGCGCTTTCGCGAATCCTGGACAAGGGATGATGACGCTATGCCGTGCGACGAGACGAAAATGAAGATCATGATCGTGGACGACGTGCCCATGAACCTGAAGGTGCTGGATACGATCCTGCGCTCCCTGGGGCATGACGTTTTCGCCTTCCCCCGGGGCGACATGTTTCTGAGCGCGGTCCGCGCCGCGCCGCCGGATCTCGTGTTGCTGGACATCAACCTCCCCGACATGGACGGCTACGGGATCTGCGCGCTGCTCAAGGAAGACCAGACGCTCCGGGACATTCCCGTCATCTTCGTCAGCGCCCTGACCGAGCCGCTCGACAAGCTCAAGGCTTTCGGAGCTGGCGGCGCGGACTATATCGCGAAACCCTTCGACATCTCGGAGGTCCGTGCGCGCGTCGCCACGCACCTGGAAATCCGCAGGCTCCGACGGGAGCTGGACCGGACCATCCGGACCCACGAAGAACGAATGGACGCGCTGGTGCGCGAAACCGCCGAAGCCGGGCGCGCGATAATTCGCGCGCTCGCCGGGCTTGCGGAGTTTCGGAATGACGATTCCTCAGTGAATCCGGATCGCGTCCGCGGCTTCCGCCGCATCCTTTCCGAAGGGATCTCCGATCTCCTTTCCCTGGAACCGCGCCCCCGCCCGGACGAATTGAAATAGCGCGCAGGTTTCCCCGGGCGCCCGCGCTCGTTCCCAACCCCATGAAGATCTGGTATAATCCCATAATGCAACCCGGTTGCTTCCAATCTTTCCTGTGCAAGGGGGAACGTCAATGCGCGTCCGAACCATTCCCGTCCGGGAGGCGATAGGCCTTCCGCTGTCCCACGATCTCACGCAGATCGACGCCGTTTCCGGATACAAGGG
Organism: uncultured Synergistaceae bacterium; assembly: GCA_937870605.1. Taxonomy (GTDB): domain Bacteria; phylum Synergistota; class Synergistia; order Synergistales; family Aminobacteriaceae; genus CALFXN01. The sequence continues at coordinate 495 of CALMZW010000314.1, read as the reverse complement.
TGCGCGTTTCAAGCGGGGGCACGTCGTGTGCGACGAGGACATTCCCGTGCTGCTTTCCATGGGGAGGGAGCACCTTTCGATTCTGGAACTCGGAGATTCGGAGGTCCATGAGGACGACGCTGCGCTTGCGCTCGGCCGCGTCCTGGGCGGCGAAGGGGTCTCGATGGACGGCCCGGAGGAGGGAAAGTGCCGCCTGAATGCGACGCGGGACGGGATGCTCTTCTTCAATCCCGCCATGGTGGACGCGATCAACGAGGATGTCCAGTGGATCCTTGCGACGCTCCCTCCGTTCGTTCCGGTGCGAAGCGGCGAGAATGTCGCGGCTTTCCGGATCCTTCCGCTGACCGTGGCCCGAACGGACATGGACCGCGCCGTTTCGGTCGCGCGTCCGATCTCGGTGCTTCCGTTCGCCCCGTTGCGGGTCGGTCTTGTGACGACGGGGCGCGAGATTGCGAGCGGGCTGGGTGTAGGTCTCGGGAACCGTCGCGATCAGCT
>CALMZW010000313.1 GCA_937870605.1 uncultured Synergistaceae bacterium | reverse complement strand
AGCGTCACGAACCAGCGAAGCGCCCTGGAAAGAAAACCCGTCATCGCTTACTTTCCGGCCTCCTCCACAAGATCGAGCAGGTCCTTGCCGAACACGGACTCGTACGCCTTCCAGACATCCCGGACCGCAGCCCGGAAAGCGGCAGTGTCCACGGTACGGACATCAACGCCCTTTTCCTTGATTTTCGCGACCAGTTCGTCGTCGGAGGCCCGGAGCATCCTGCGTTCTTCGTCCCGCCATTTTGCGGCGATTTCGAGAACGAGCTTCTTGTCGGCGTCCGAAACCTTCTTCCAGACGTCTTTGTTCACGCAAAGGATCGCCGACGTCCAAATGTGGCTTGTCAGGGAAAGATTCTTCTGAACTTCGGAGAATCCGTTGGAGAAGAAGATCGCGAGCGGATTTTCCTGCGCGTCGACAACGCCCTGCTGAAGCGCCGAATACAGTTCGCCGAACGGGATTGGCATCGGAGAGGCGCCGAGCGCGTTGAACGTATCGAGCCGCATCTTGTTCGGCGTGACGCGGATCTTCAGTCCCTTGAGGTCTTCGGGAACGAGAATGGGCTTCTTGCTGTTGGAAATATGACGGAACCCGTTTTCCCACCAGGAGAGTCCGACGACGCCTTTTTTGCCGAGAATGTCGAAAAGCGCCTCGCCGAGTTTTCCGTCAAACGCCTTGTAGGCCTGTTCATGGTTCGCAAAGGCGTAGGGCAGCTCCTCGATGCCGAACTTCGGGTCGAGGCTCTGGAAAGAAGACCCGCCGATGAGGCCGCCGTCGACGGTTCCCATTCGCAGCCCTTCGATGAGGTCCTTTTCATTGCCAAGCTGCGAACTCGGGAAGACCTTGACGACGACGCGCCCCGCAGTCGCCTTTTCGACCTCCTGGGCGAAACCGTTGAGCGCCACGTTCCAGGGATGATCCGGATTCAGGACGTTGCCGATCTTCACCGTCACCGAATCGGCGGCGAAGGCGGCCGTTGCGAGGAACACCGACAGAACCATGAGTGCGACGGACAATTTTTTCATGAAAATCCCCTCCTTATACGATATTCCGAGAATGTGTCGAATTTTTGTCCAAAATTGCGGGCCACGAGGACGATCAATGCTTTCGACTGAGGGAGATCACCTCTTTTCATGAAACATCACGTCGGGCATTGTATCACGGAACACCCGTACACAACGCTCGCATTTATGTCCCAAAGGACACTTGTCAGGAAGCACATCAGTGTTTGCCATCGATACGCTCTCCCCGTACAATACAGAAACTCCGGAAAAACGGATTCGCGTTCGTCGGTGAAGAAAGACATTCGCGTATCCCGCCGGGTTCGGCGCCGAGCGGAAGCGCCTCACACGAAAGGGGTTTTGGCATGCGCGTGGAAACGGGACATCGGATTCGAGTCCATTATACGGGAAAATTGACAGACGGTTCTGTCTTCGATTCCTCGACGGGAAAAGATCCTCTGGAATTTGTTGTCGGTGCGGGGCAGATGATTCCGGGATTCGACACGGGCGTCGTCGGAATGAAGATCGGCGAGGAACGCACGCTCACGCTGCCCCCCGAAGAAGCCTACGGTTTCCGTGACGAGGAAATGGTCTTCAGCTTTCCCCGTTCCATGCTTCCGAAGGGCTACACGCCCGTTGTCGGGGAAATGCTCCGGATGACATCGTGCGACGGCTCTCCGATGCGCGTGACGATCCGTAAAATCGAAGGCGAACAGATTCTTCTCGACGCAAATCACTTTCTGGCGGGGGAATCGCTGATCTTTACGGTGAAGCTCGTAGAGATCATGACGCAATAGACGCATTCGCGGGAGGACTGTGTTTCGTCGTCAATGAGTCCTCCCGCGAAAACGCCATTACCGCCTGCACGCAAGCCCCGCCGCGCGTCCTCTCAGCTGTGCGCCCTCCGGTACGACGAATAGAGAGACAGCGCCGCCAGAGCGAGGAAGACGACGCCGATCGGCCTCGTCCACAGAAACGAATAGCTCCCCTGATACATGAGAACCGCCCGCCGCAGATTGCTCTCCGCCATCGGTCCGAGAATCACCGCCAGGATAATCGGCGAGGACGGCATATCGACCTTCTGCATGATGTACCCGATAATGCCGAAGCCGATGCACACCCACACATCGAAGATGCTGTTGTTCATGGAATATGCCCCGACGATGGAAAGCGTGACGATGACGGGGATGATGATTCGCTTCGGCAGCTCCACGACCCGGCAGAAGAGCCGGACTCCGAGGAGGCCGAAAAGAAGCATCAGCACATTCCCCACAAGCAGCGACGAAAAGAGCCCGTACACGATGTCGGCGTTTTTTGTGAACAACAGGGGGCCGGGCTGCAACCCCTGTATGATCAGGGCCCCCAACAGTATCGCCGTCACCGCGTCGCCGGGAACGCCGAGCGTCAGCAACGGCACCATGGCTCCCCCGGTGACGCCGTTGTTCCCGGCCTCGGGAGCCGCCACCCCTTCAATGCACCCCGTTCCGAATTCGTTCCCTCTTTTCGAAGAGCGCCTCGCTTCGTTGTACGTCACGAACGCGGCGATATCAGCACCGGCGCCTGGAATCGCGCCGATGAACGTACCGATCAGGGCCGACTTTATCATGAGCGGCAACAGAGAGATCGTCTCCTTGAGCGATACCATGCCGTGCTTGAAGCGGGTATCGATTGCTTGCGCCTTTTCGAAGATCCTCTCCATCTGGACGAACGCCTCCGCTAGCGCAAACAGACCGATCAGCACCGGAATGATCGCAAAGCCGTTATACAGATTGATCTGGCCGAAAGTGAAGCGCGGATAGCTGGTCACCGGATCGAGCCCCACGGTGGAGATCAGCAGTCCGAACATTCCGGCGAGGAGTCCCTTCACGGGACTCTTTCCCGAAATGCTCGCGATAATGCTCAGGCCGAACACGGCCAGCGCGAAGTACTCCGGCGCGCCGAAACGAAGTGCGAAGCTCGCCAGAACAGGCGAGATCGTGATGAGCATCACAGTGCTCACCATTCCTCCCACAAACGAGGCGATGGCGGAAACGGACAAGGCCTTCGCCGCCTCTCCCTTTCTGGCGAGCTCGTATCCGTCGAGCACCGTGGCCGCGGCCGCGGGCGTTCCCGGCGTTTTCAGGAGAATGGCGGAAATCGAACCGCCGTAGATGGCGCCGATATAGATTCCGCACAGCATGACCAGCGCTCTCGTCGCCTCCATGCCGAACGTGAAGGGCAGAAGCACGGCCACTCCCATGGTCGCTGTCAATCCGGGCAAGGCTCCGATCACGATGCCTCCCGTGACGCCGATCACGAGAAAGGGGAAAATGGCAAAAGAGAACGTGGCGCACAGTCCATTCCATAAAAGCAACAACATCGGGAAAACCTCCGCTAGAAGTAGAATAGCCCCTCCGGGAGGGGAACGACGAGCACCTTGCAAAACACCAGGTAGACGATCACCGAGATCGATACGGGAAAGACCGCCATCGTGATGAGGCTCCGCACCCGAAACAGCAGCAGGAGCGCGATGTTGAGCGCAATAGTCGCCAGGATGAACCCGAGGGGTTCCAGAAGCAGGACATACGCACAGAGAACCGTAAGTCCCTCAAGAGCCGTCAGGATCTCTTTAGGGAAAAGATCCGACAGACTTCGCGAGTCTTCCTGAAACTTATTCCTGAAGTTCAACCAACCGAGCAGAACGGCCAGAACGATCGTCCCCCACGCGAGCAATTCGGGAAAAAAGGCCGCGCCGACGTAGTCGTCCGCGATAAGGGTCTGCTGAAATCCGGAAACCTGAAAGAAGACAAACCCACTCAACAGAATAAAGACGATTGCTACACAATAATTCGCTTTTTTCACGGGACATTCTCCTCATGGAAGAAGGGGCGGTTTGTCGCCGCCCCTCGTGACTCGATCGAACCGACGATGCTCCGGGCGCCAACAAACAGCTTTACTTCTGCTGCTGTTTTTTCACTTCTTCGACTATTTCGGTGAGCGCCTTCACATCGCTGTCGACAAACGCCTTGAAGTCCTTCGCATTCATGAAACGAATGCCGAGCGTCCGACCCTTCATGAACGCGACGAAATCCGGTTCGGCGACCGCTTTTTGAAACGCCGCTCCGAGAACCGCCTTCACGGCATCCGGCGTTCCCTTCGGGACCGCGAGTCCTCTCCAGGTTCCGGTCACGATCGGATAGCCCAGTTCGGTCATCGTCGGAACGTCCGGAAGTCCGGCCATACGCTTGTCGGAACAGACTCCGAGCGGCTTGAGCTGCCCGGAGGTAATCTGCGAGATCGCTTCGCCGGGGTTGACCATCGAGAACTCGACATGGCCGCCCATGAGGGCCGGAATGGCCTCGGCCGCGCCGTTGTAAGGGATCTGGCTGAATTTGACCTTCTGGTTCAACTCAAGCGCGAGCAGATAAAAATTCGGCTTTGCGGTGCTGCCGAATTTGACTGTTCCCGGAGCCGCTTTCGCAGCGTCGAGCACGTCCTTGACGGACTTGAATTTGGAATCGGGCTGGACGAGCATGATCGCCGGGTCTTCGTTCGCAAGCGCGATGAGGTCGAAGTTGTCCGGAGTGATCTGGGCGAGTCCCATCTGCGGAAGCCATGCGATCTCGCGGGTGATCATCGTCACCGTGTATCCGTCCGGCTTGGACGTCGCGCCTTCCGTCATTCCGACCGCGCCGGAACCGCCGGCCTTGTTCATGACGACCACCGGCTGTCCGAGATGCTTCTCCGCCGCGCTCGCCAAGGCGCGGGCGACCGCGTCGGTGCCGCCGCCCGCGGCGAACGGAACCAGGAGTTTGATGTTCTTCGTCGGAAAATCAGCGGCGAACGCCGCGCAGCCGCAAACCGCCAGAATGAGCGCCAATGCGAGAACCAGTTTTTTCATCGTATATCCTCCTCAATAGTATGTATTTACTCAAGAATCGTGATGACGTTACCGGGAGAGCCAGCCTCCGTCGACGGCGACCACGTACCCTGTCACGTAGTCCGAAGCCTTCGACGAAAGGAAAACGGCGGCTCCCTTGAGATCGTCGGGCGTCCCCCAGCGCCCCGCGGGAATCCGGCCGAGAATTTCGTCGTTGCGCTTGGGATCCTTTCGCAGCGCTTCCGTATTGTCCGTCGCCATGTAGCCCGGCGCAATGGCGTTCACTTGAACGCCGTACTTCGCGAGGTCGTTCGCAAGCAGTTTGGTGAGCCCTGCGACGGCGCTTTTGCTTGCCGTATACGAAGGAACACGGATCCCCCCCTGGAAGGAGAGCATCGACGCGATATTCACGATCTTGCCGCCCCGCCCCTGTTTGGCCATCTGCCGGGCGACTTCCTGGGAAAGGAAGAAGAGGCTCTTCATATTGACGTTGATCACGTCATCCCAGTCCTTCTCGCCGAATTCGAGGATATCGGCTCGTCGGATGATGCCGGCGTTGTTCACGAGGATATCCACGCCGCCCATCGCTGAAACCGTTTCGGCTGCAATGTCGGGAATCCGCTTCTGGCTCGTGAGATCCGCGTTCACAAAGAGGAACTTCCGTCCCAGCTCCTTCACCCGGGCCGCAAGCTCCGGCATTTCGATCGGCCCGACGCCCACGATGTTCGCTCCCGCTTCGGCCAGACCTTCGGCGATGCCGTACCCCAGGCCCTTACGCGCTCCCGTCACAATGGCCGTCTTTCCGTCAAGTCTGAAGAGATCAAGAATCATGTCGTTCCTCGCCTTCCTCTTTTGGAATGTATGACGCTCTGTCGCTCAGTACGTTATGAGGACTTTCAGATACCGGTCCGGCGCCGCCAGAATGTCCCGAAACGCGTCATCCATCTTTTCGAACGGATACACGGCCGAGACGAGCGCCTCCGGGTTCACCCGATTCCCGTCGAACCATTCGATCACCTGCGGGAAACGGCGGCAGTTCATCCGGGAACCGATAATCTTGAGTTCCTTCTTGACCACGGTGACCTCCGGGATCTTCGCCGGCGCCGGATGAAACCCGAGAACCACGATACGGCCCCCCGGAGCCGCAAACGAAAGGCTCTCCTCCAGAAGCTCCGGAATCCCGACCGCCTCGACAACGACATCGGCGCCGAAATCTCCGGTGAACTCCCTGACGGCGCCCGCAAGAACTTCTTTTCCGCCGTTGACGCATCTGTCCGCGCCCAGAAGCTTCGCCTTTTCCAGACGACTGTCCGCGAAATCGGTTATGAGAACATCCGCCCCGGCGAGCTTCATGGCCTGCAGGATGCAGAGTCCGATTGTTCCGGCTCCGATGACGAGAACCTTGTCTCCGGCTTTGACCTCGCTCCGCGCAAGCACCTCGGCCGAAATCGAAAAGGGCTCGATGAGGACCGCCTTCTCCCACGGCATATCGGAGGGCAGCGCATAGACCTTTTCCTCGGGGACGGCGAAATAATCGCAATATCCTCCGTCGACCTGAACGCCAAGACATTTCACGGTGCTGCAGAGGTTGTCGTACCCCCGCCGGCACGAAAGGCACGAACCGCAGGACACCACGGGATCGATAGTGACGTGGTCGCCTTTCTTGAAACGGGTCACGCGCGAGCCGAAACTCTCGACCTCTCCGACGAGTTCGTGGCCGAGAACGCGCGGCAACGCCACGTCCGAGCGCTCCCCCTGATAGATATGCAGATCCGAGCCGCAGATTCCTGCGGCCCGTATGTGAACGAGAACCTCGCCGGCGCGCGGAGAGGGGCGTTCCTCTTCGTAAATTTCGATCCTGCGTGGAGCCGTCAGCTTTGCACTTCTCACACGGATTCACCTCCGGACAAGGCGGATTGCATTCCGCCCCGAAATGATGACGACAACTACATTATGCCGAAGGTCGCGAACGCCTCCACAGTCGACATTCCCTGCGAAATGGCCTTCGCCACCAGATTTTCACCTTCCGCCTTTGCAAAAGCCTTTTCTACGGCTTCCTTCTCGACGCCGCGAGGGACGACGACAACGCCTCCGAGATCGCCGAAGAGGAGGTCTCCGTTTTTCACCCGCACTCCGTTCAAAAATTCGATGGGGCAGCGATAGTCGATGACGCGACCTCTCGGCCCCTGGTCCTGCGCGTACGTCCCCCAGGAAAAGACCGGAAACCCAAAGGAAAGAACCTGTCGCGTATCGCGGGAATAGCCGTGCATCACCGCGCCTGCCGCCCGGAGATATGTCGCGCGCATCGTCATCAGGCCGCCCCAGTGCGCGTACGTCGGAGCGCCCCCGGCGCAGATATAGACTTCATCTTCTTTCAAGTCGTCCAGCGCGGCGAACATCAGACCGAACGGCTCGCTCTTTCCGGAAGACCGCACGTCGACGC
>CALMZW010000312.1 GCA_937870605.1 uncultured Synergistaceae bacterium | reverse complement strand
TCGCTGATCCTCGGCGGGTGCGACGTGACGCTTCTCGAAATGCTCGAAGGGTACATGACCCTCGCGACGCTCGGAATACGAAAGACTCCGGCCCTGCTTCGCGGAAACCCGGCTCCCGCGTCCTCTCCCGCATCCCAGAGACAGCGGGTCTTTTCGGAGGGGGCAGCATTCCTCGTCGCGGATATCCTTCGGGATACCGGACGCCTTCTGCCGATTTTCCGCGAGGTCTTCCGTCACGAGGAACGCAGCATCGCCTTCAAGACGGGAACATCCTACGGACTGAGGGACGCGTGGGCCGCGGCCTATACGCCCTCCTGGACCGCCGTGGTATGGGTCGGCGATACGGCGGCCGCATCGCATCCGGACCTCGTTGGCCTTCACGCGGCCGCTCCCGCCGCGCTCAAGATCATCCGCCACCTCTCGCAGGGGCGCGGAGACTGGTACGATCCTCCGGATTCGGTTTCCCGCGGGGAGGTCTGCTCCCTTTCGGGCATGCCCCCATCCCCTCTGTGTCCGCGCACGAAGACGGAATGGCGGGTCACGGACGTCTCGTCGAAGACTCCGTGCGACATGCACGTCCTTCGGGACGGAGCGCCGGCCGTCGTCTGGCCGTCCGAACTGGAGGACTTCGCGCGCCGGACGTCCGACGCGTTCCGTCCGAAGGGAGCGGACATCACGTCGCCTCTGGCGGACTCGATCTACTATCTGGCTCCCGGGGATGGTTCGAGACGCATCGCTTTCACGTGCGAGGGGGGCGTTCGCCCCTTCTTTTGGTTCGTGGACGGGGAATTCTACGGGCGACAGGGGGGAGGAGGGCCTCTCTTCTGGACGATGACGCCGGGAAAACACCGGGTCGCGGTGACCGATTCGGCAGGAAACAGCGCCGCTTCCTCGTTTCACGTCATCCGTGTCGGAACGATCCGGGAGAGGATCCGCGAGCGCGAAACCCTCTCCCTCGATTGACCGCTACGTCGCGCGCGACGTCTCTTCAGCGGGCCGCGCCGAAAAGGACGATTCGGCTGCAAGCGCCTCGAAGAGCTCCCGCTCCCGCGACGAGAGCGTTTTCGGAACGGAAATCTCCACGGCGACGAACAGGTCGCCGGGAGATGCTCCCTTTCGTCTCGGCAACCCCTTCTCCTTCAGCCGGAAGGTCTGACCGCCCTGCGTCCCTTCGGGAAGCCGCATGGATACCCTCCCGCCGGGCGTACGCACCGGAATGACTCCCCCGAGCGCCGCTTCCCAGGGGGCGATTTTCACGGATGTTCGCAGGTTGTGCCCGTCCACCGCGTAGCCGTCCGCCTGAAGGTGGATGGTTACGTACAGATCCGCCCCGCCGGGTCCCTTTCCGGCGAGCCGGATCCGCGATCCTTCGGTCACGCCCTGCGGCAGATTGACGCTGATCGTCCGCCTTTGCGGAACGATCAGCCCGTTCCGGTCCGGCTCCTGCGTTTCCAGCGTGATGGATTTCGCTCCGCCCAGAAGGACTTCGTGAAGCGAAAGCGTCAGCTCGACCTCGACGGAGGGCGCGGCATGACGCCGTGCGCCGGAACGGAAGAGAATATCCCCGATGTCCGGTGCGCCCTGTCCGTGCGAGCCCTGTGCGCCGAAGATCACCCTGAAGAAATCGCTGAAGTCGCCCCACTCGTTCCCGTTTCCCTGTTGCGCGTTGCCCCTGTATGTCCATCCCGGGGGCGGCTGAAAATCCTGTCCGGCCTTCCAGTTCTCGCCCAGCGTATCGTATTTGTTGCGCTTGTCCGGGTCCTTGAGGACTTCGTACGCTTCGTTGATTTCCTTGTATTTCGCCTCCGCGCCGGGGTCTTTGTTCACATCGGGATGAAATTGCTTCGCGAGCTTCCGGTACGCCTTGCGTATCTGGTCCTCGGTCGCATCCCGCTTGACGCCGAGAATCTCGTAGTAATTCCTGTAGCTGACTCCCATGCGATCACATCCTTGACCTATATTGACCTATATGAGTATAGCGCATTTCCCCCATACTTCAAGAGATGTGGACGCATTTTCCGGGCATCAACGCCCGCAGGGATTCTCCCCGAAAGAAAGGATCCGGACGGGGGCGCTTCCGCGACCGAGCCCCACCCGCCACAGTTCCGTCCGTATTATGGTGCAATCGGCTCCGGATCCGGCGGAACGGCGGACAAAGACAACGGTCTGTTCGTCCGCAAAGGTCGGTTCCACGCCATGGGCGAGACGACGCACGATCCCGGTCCTCATGTCCGCAAGAATCACGGAATCGGCATCCGCGCCGGACGTACCCGGCGAATAGCACAGGAGGCTCCGTCCATCCGCGGAAAACGAGGGACGCCGGTACGGCTTCGGGTCGTCCCGGCCGGGCGGAATGCGCGTCAGGAACGCTCCGGACGCATCGAGAACCACAATCCCGCCCGGGACGTCGTCGACGCTCTCCTGATAGGCGATCAGGCCGTCCGGCGACATGCAGGGCGCGGCGAACACGTGCCCCGCGTCCAGAAGCGCGTTCCTCCGGACGATCACATGCCGGACGTCTCCCGTCGAAAGTTGGGCGACAGCCACGGACATATCCGCGAAGACCATGGGATCGAATCCCTTGACGCTCTTTTCTCTCGGATTGCGCAAGGCCACGAATATGACGGATTTTCCGTCCGGGCAGAAACGGGCATCCTCCGCTCCGGCAATATCCGGGAACGAAAGGGGCGCGACGGTTCCATCCGCGACACGTAGAATCGAGAGGGTTCCGAAACCGGTCTTCTCATCGCGCCCGGAATGGAAGACAACCCTTGCGCCGTCCGGAGAAAGAGCGGGGGATCGTGCGTCCATCGCCCCGGTCAGCGCGTGCGCGCCGCTTCCGTCGGGCCGCGACAGCCACACGGCGCCTTCCCTGATGAAGACGATCTCCTCCGCACGGGCGCATCCCGCCGAAAGCAACACGGCGCACAACAGTACGACCAGAATCCTCCGAATTCCCATCGTTCCCTCCTTTCGCGACCAGTCGCCGACAAAAAGACAGGCGGCCTCCGAAGAGGACCGCCTGAAAGACCTCAATACTCCCGGCTCCGCTTCGGTGCTTCGTAACGGAGTTCATAATACTCTGAAAAGGGATACACCGGCAAGAGAGAAAAAGAATCGCTATTCCCTTTCGAAGGTCCCCCCGCGAAGCAGCTTCCCGTCGAGAACAACCGTTTCTCCTCGCGACACCACCGTTCGGATGTCCAGCGAATCCCGCCCGAGTATGAGAATATCGGCGTCCGCTCCGGCTTTCAGCTCGCCTTTGCCGGGAAGGCGCATCCGCTTCGCCGGGTTGCGGGTGCAGAGGGCGAGCGCATGTTCCAGCGGAAGGCCGCGCCGGAGCGCAAGCTCGGCCGTCATTTCGTGAAGGCTTGCGGGGTTTCCGACGCCCATGCCGATAAATTCCATCCGCTCGTTGAACGAAGGCAGACTGCCGTTGCCATCGGTGCTCATCGAGATTCGTTCGACGGGAACCCCGGCTTCCAGACATCGCCCGACGGCGTCCGGAGCCGCCAGGGATGTCCCCGTACGCGATCCCCCGCCGCTGGTCGTGATGTCCAGGCAGCCGCCGCGAAGCGCCCATTCGACGGCCTCGTCGAGCAGCGCCGCGCTTCGGCCGCAGTGCGTCGGCAATACCTGCGACGGGGGGATATCCGTCTCCTTCAGGGCTTCGTACAGCGGCCGCAGTCCCGTCCGCTCTTCGCCCATGTGAACCACGGACACGCCGCCCTTTCCGGAGAGGATGCCCCCGCGACGAGCCTCCGATATGGTCCAGCGAAGCGTTTCCGGCGTGGGGTGCGAGCCGCGGTGATCGGAAACGGCCATCTTGGCGCCGATGACCTTCTCGATGAACATCATATCCCCGAGGATGCTCCCGGTGATCGTCGGCCCGGGGAGCTGGTAGGCGCCTGTGAGGATCCAGGCGCTGACGCCTTCCCTGTCGAGGCCGAGCGCCTTCATGAGAAGCTCCTGAAGGGAACGTCCCGCGCCGTCCGTTCCGAGCATTCCGACGACGCTCGTGATCCCCGCCCGGAAGAGCGTTCCCGCCGTCACGGGAGGCGTCCGGTATTCGGGACCGCCCTCTCCTCCGGCTCCGTTGATGTGGATATGCTGGTCCACGAGACCGGGGACGACGCAACATCCGCGCGCGTCGATCACGTCAAGACCGGCGTCGATCCGGCGCAGCGCCTCTTCCGGAATATCGTCGCATATCGAATGAATCGTCCTCCCGAAGACAAGGACATCTTTCTTTCCCAGCGGATCGGGCGCAAAGACCTCGCCGCCGCGCACAAGCAGACTTTTCATGATGATTCCACGCATCCTTCCGGACGGAATACGCCGTCGCGCGTCCGAGAGGGGGTCTTCCCCTTCGTTGCTTCCGCCCGGACGACGCGGCCGTCGTTTTTTCGACGGGTCGAACAAGCCAAAAGGACGGTTCCGGAAAGAAACCGTCCTCGTGAGGGGGAGTGCTCTATGCGATCGAAAAACAGCCTGATGTTCATCGGAAAAAACCTACCGCTCGCTCCCGGGCAGAAAACGGACGTGATACGTGGCGCGTATATGCCGTACGATCCGGTCGCGCGCTCCGTCGGAATCCTTCCGCTCGAGCGCGTCGATGATCTCCGCGTGCTCGATATGGCTGACGTGATGCTTCGACCGTTGCGTTCCTTCGGTTCCCAGGGAATAGAACCAGCCCAGATAGAACGTGTAGAGCTGGGAACGCCAGTACACCTGCGTGACATACCGCTTGAGGTAGACATTCCGGCTCATATCGGCGACGAGGAAATGAAACTCCCTGTTGAGTTCGGCATACTCGTCCCGCGTCGCGGACTCGAAGGTCTCCCGCTCCAGCCGGTTCAGGCGACGTAGTTCGGCTATTTCGTCCGGCTCCGCACTGAGCGCCGCCAGCGATGCCGTCTGCCCCTCGATCGCCTCGCGGGCCTGAAAAACCTGTTCCATATCTTCCGGAGTCAGGATCGGAACGGCATACCCTTTCTGTCCCCTGTTCTTCTCCAGAAGTCCTTCGGAAAGGCACCGGCTGATCGCATGGCGGATCGGCGTCCGGCTCAATCCGAGTTCCTGTGAAAGAGAAGGCTCGTAGATCCTGTCCCCGGGACGAACCTTGTGCGATACGATGGCGGCTATGATATGTCGAAACGCCCTCTCATCTGCGTTGAGCTTCTCTTTCAGTGTCGTCGCCTCCATTGGACACAAAAATGGATCCATTTCGTTTCCACATCTTATACCGTTCATCCGGTTTCTTGTCAAGGATTCTTCAGAAGCGTGTCCGCAACGGCGCCTCCATCATTCCGGTTCGCCGCAGAGCACAAGCGCGATGTCGTTGACGTTCGTCCCTGTGGGACCTGTCTTCACAAGATCCCCGGCGAGCCTGAGCGCATGCCACGAATCATTGTCGCCAAGGGAGTCTTCGGGAGCGCCTCCCGCGGCCCTGATGCGCGCCGTCGTTCCCCCGTCGGCGAATCCTCCCGCCGCATCCGTCGGTCCGTCGGACCCATCCGATCCGACGGAGAGCAGGACCACTCCCGGCGCATCCTCCAGTGCGCAGGCGGCCGAGAGCGCCAGCTCCTGGTTTCTGCCTCCGAGCCCCTTCCCCGTCACGCGAACGACCGTCTCGCCCCCGGCGATCAGGGCGCAGGGGCGCCTCAGGGGCTGGTTCCGGGAAATCTCTTCGCGCGCGATCGATGCGAGAAAGCGTCCGGCCTCCCGGGCCTCGCAATTCAGGGATGTCGTCAGGACGGCGACGGTATAGCCAAGCTCGCGGGCTTTCACCGCGGCATGTTCGCACAGCATCCGGACGCTGCCGACCATGACGCATTCGCTCGTCGGAAGTTCCTTCGGGGTTTCCATCGAAAGGCGCTCGCAAAGGGAATCGGGCACGGAGATGCCATACTTTCCGAGAATGCGCATCGCTTCTTCGGACGTCGTTTCGTCCGGAACGGTAGGGCCCGACGCGATCGTGTCCATCCGGTCCCCGAGAACATCCGAAAGGGCGAGCGTCAGGACCCGGGCCGGTCTCGCGGCGAGGGCGAAACGTCCCGCCTTGACGGAGGAAAGCCGTTTGCGGAGCGTGTTGATCTCCCGTATGTCCGCTCCCGATTCGAGGAGCTTCCGTGTTATGTTCTCGACATCGGCGAGGCCCACGCCGGGAAGCGGCCGCTCGAACAGGGCGGACCCGCCCCCGGACACGAGGAAGAGGACCGTATCCCGTTCTGTCAGCCCGTTCACGGCATCGAGCGCCGCCTCGGCGCCTCTGAGGGAGTTTTCGTCCGGCACGGGGTGTCCGGCTTCGATAATGTGAAAATCGCGAATGGGTCCCCGGGAGTGGTCATACTTCGTGACGACGACGCCCCGTTCGATCCTGTCTCCGAGGCATTCGACCGCGGCGTCCGCCATCCGCCAGGCCGCCTTCCCGACGGACACCAGAACGACCTTTCCCGGGAAGTCCCTTCCGGCGAGCGCGCGCCGGACCGCCGGTTCCGGCAGGCATTCGTCGATGGCGGCCATCACGATCCGTTCGGCGTCGCGCCGGAGATCTTCTCCCTTGTGGGTTCCTTTCCTCGCCGGTGTTCCGGCGCCATTCGCGAGAAAAACACGTTCGTTCGTCATGCATTCGCCTCCCCGTTCTGCGTTCCGAGAATCCATCGTCCGTCGATTCGCGACGCGGGATAGATGCTCGCGATCATGCCCTCGAGATCGTCGAGATATGCCGCGAGAACATGGTCGCCGATGCCGGGGGGGACATACGTCGTATAGATGGCGTCGGTCGTCCGTTCCGTCACCCGCGTTCGCTCGTCCGGACCGGCAAGGACGCTGGATATGACGCCATCTCCGTCCGCCATGAACAGATCGCCGGGCTTGAGCGCCCGCTCCGCTCCCCCCATCCGCCGGATGACGTGCGTTCCGTCCGCTTCGCCGATCGACACGGGAAGGCGTACGGACAAGGCGTCATGCGTCGCCGTCAGGATGCGATGCCGCAGTTCGCCCAGGAACATGACGGAGACGAGGGGGATGTCGAGCGGTATCGGCTTCTCGCCTTTCGCCGCAGTTTCGAGCTGGAGCTGCACGAAGTAGCTGTTTCCGAAGCGACCGTAAAAGCGGCGATACGCCTCGAGCACGGAATCCTCGCGAAACGCCGATTTTCCCTTGCCGCCCCAGCGCTCGCGGACCTCTTGCCCGATCGTCGCCCGCAGCCGTTCGAGAACCGGGCGGTCCGCTTCCCCCGAACAGCCCGAAACGTGCAGAAACCCGCAGAGAAAGCCGGAAGAGGCTGCGTCGAAGGACGCGACGCGCGAATCGTCGTTCATCGATCGCGATCCTCGAAGCGAAGCGACGCCGAATTGACGCAATAGCGCAATCCGGTGGGCTCCGGGCCGTCCGGGAAAACGTGCCCGAGATGCGCGTCACAGCGCGCACAGGTGATCTCGTCGCGGGCGACCCCGAGCGTGTACTCTTTCTTCACCACGACAGCCTGGAGGGTAACGACGTCATAAAAGCTCGGCCACCCGCTGCCGGAATCGAATTTGGTCCGCGAGTCGAAAAGCGCCGCTCCGCAACAGACGCAATGGTAGACTCCGTCTCCGTGAAAATGGACGAACTCTCCGGAAAAAGGAGGTTCCGTCCCCTTGCGACGCGTCACGCGATACTGTTCCGGAGACAGGGCGGCGCGCCACTCCGCATCCGTCCGGACGAACTTCTCCACAGCAGCCGCCTCCCTAGAGGTTTCGGATGAATTCCATGAAACGCCGGACTCCCTCTCCGTTGGTCCAGGAGACATTGAAACTCTCGCGGAGGCGAAGCCCTCCCTCGGTCCAGGCCAGAACCTGACAGCTGAAATCATTGTCCGTAAACATGGGGTCGAACTTGAAACGGACCTGAAACGTCTCGTCCATGGCGAGAATCTTCCCGTCCCCGGTCGTGTAGATGCGATATCCACGCTCGTTCATGATATTCTCGATGTGCCGCAACACGATGCAGCTCACGGGTTCCATTCTCCGGTCACCTCCCATTTGAAACGGTGCGACGATTTTCTTTCACAAAGAATCATACCACCGGAACGGACTCTGCAAAGCGGCCGGGGCCGATGGATTCCGATATCCGCAGGGCGAAACATACGAGGCCGAAGCCCCTTTTCCGGCCCGTTTCCGTGTCCGTCAATTCCAAGGGAGGCCATCCTATCGGCGCCTGCGGCCATACGCGACGCGAGATCGGTCAATCCGTTCGACGTCACCTTCGGACCCAGTATTCGCTCCCGTCCCTCTTCCGGTCGAGGAACCCGTAGTCCACCAGAAGCCGGCGAAGCAGCACGTAATCTCCGTAGGAACGTCCGAGAATCTCGTTGACCTCTTTTTCCTGATACCGGAGATCCGGAGCGAAAGAACGGAGGACGCGGCGAAGCACCACGATCTGCTCCTTCGCCTTCATCGGAAAGCGGCGAAGCGCGCCGTCATCATCGAAAAGCCGCTTTTCGATCTGTTGCGATTCCGCCGCCGTCACCGCGAAACGCTCGTCGGAAACAGGCGC
>CALMZW010000311.1 GCA_937870605.1 uncultured Synergistaceae bacterium | reverse complement strand
CGATGTCTATAACGTCATGTTCCGAACCGTTCCGATCGTCGAAGATGACCAGATCCATATTCTGGCGTCTGATATCGTCAATGGTGTTCTGCACCATTTCGTCCGTAACGGAAGGAATCGATTTTACCACTGTGATTTCTCCGAGTTCCGGAGTTTGAACTTCCGGCGTCACGTCGAACTGTAAGGAAACAGCAAGAGGCTTTCCCTCTTCCATGGTTTCGACGGATACTTTCGGAGAATCGATGATGTCAAGTTCGTATTCGGATATTATCTGGTCGATGGCATGCGGCAACATGTCGTCCAGCGCCTCGGAGAGGATCGCAGGGCGCCCGAAGCGCATTTCGATGATTCTCCGGGGGATCATTCCCTTTCGAAAGCCCGGCACGGAAACATTCTGGGCGATCTTTCGGACGGCCTTGTCGATGCTCTGTCTGAATTCGTCCGCATCGAACTCCACACGAATGGAAACCACATTTTTCTCTTGGGCGAGTATTTCGGATCGCACCTGTGCCAACCCCTTTCGAAGGTCAGTAAAACATTGCGTAGTGTATCACATCGCATTAAAAGAAAAGCTCAAAAAAACACAGCGACATTCGGGAGAATGCCGCTGTGTTTAAAAAATACCGCCTGAAGAGCGGAAAGGCTATACTTTTTCTACGTTAGACGCCTGATCTCCCTTAGATCCCTGGACGACATCGAAAGACACTCTCTGCCCCTCATCCAGCGTCTTGAAACCATCACCCTTAATGGCGCTGAAATGAACGAATACGTCCTTGCCATCATCGCAGGTGATAAACCCATAACCCTTTGTTGCGTTAAACCATTTGACAGTTCCTTGAGATGCCAAAAATTTTTCCTCCTAATGTGACGATTGCATATCGGGCCCGACTGCAAGAGGAAGGATATCACGCCTTTTCTTCGATGTCAAGCATTTTCTAGAGCCTTGAGATGTTTTCTTATGCATTGTACAGAAAGGAAGCGTCGGTAGTCTCGGGATTTTCTCGGAGAAATTTCCATCCCTGCCGTTTCGATCGCCGTTTCAATCGTCTGTGCAGAGAGAGGATGATCACGCAGGATCGCTTCCGTTTTCCTCAGACGCATCGGAACCGGAGACATGCTTCCGGCCGCGATACGCACATCAAAAGAGCCGTTTTCGCGTCTCGTCGAGAGAAGCGCCATTGACATTCGCGAAAGCGTGAGAGACGCCCTTGACCCCCGCTTAACAAACTCCTGGAGGCTCCCTTCCGGCGGAATGGGAATGGAAACGGTCGAAAGCAGTTCATTCGGATTCAGGTTCGTCTTTCGGTAGGAATCGTAAAACTGTTCAAGCGACAGAATCCTTTTCCCGGAGACGCTTTCCAGCGTTACGCTCGCGTCCAGAGCGAGAAGAGAAACCGGCATATCGGCCGCAGCCGATGCGTTGGCGATATTTCCCCCGATTGTCGCGCGGTTCTGGATCGCGATCGCTCCAACTGATCGCGCCGCATTGCAAAGAACCGGGACGAGTCGCCCCAGAATATCATCCTGCCAGATTCGGGCAGCCGTCACACAGCAGGAAATCCGGACCTCCCCCTTATGAAGGGCTATCTCCTGAAGCGACGAAATGCCGGAAAGGTCGAGCACCTTCCGGGGAATGGTCTTCGCATTTTTCATATCGGGAAAGATGTCTGTCCCTCCGGAGAAAAGAATCGGTCTTTCCTCCTCCCTGTCAAGGATGGAAACCGCTTCCGAAAGGGACGAAGGGAGAAAGCACCACCTTCTTTCA
>CALMZW010000310.1 GCA_937870605.1 uncultured Synergistaceae bacterium | reverse complement strand
CATGTTCGGTTGCACCCCGGAAACGCTTGGACAGCTGCTTTCCACGATCCACGGAGATCCGGACAAAATCCTGCCGCTTCTCTCCGTCCTCGCTCCGTCGTATGTGGCCGTCAAGGTCCGATTCGAAACACGACGACAGAACGAATTCGCCGGGGCGCTGTGCATTGTCGGAAAGGGAATGTCCGGCGAGGTGATCGACGAAGCGATCTGGGTGGGGAGCAGCGGTCTTCCGCGCACTTTCACGGTCGGCGCGAGCTGGGAATCCGTCCGGAATACCATCCAGGAACTCAGTTCCGCCCTTGAGCGGGTTTCGTACAAGAGAATCCGGGAACCCGTCAGCAAGGTTTTTTCCGCCACGGCCATCAACAGCCTCTTTAAATCCGACGAGAACATCGCTGAAGTCACTTCACAGTTTTCGTCGGCGCTCACATCCCTGTTTCATTACGACCTCGTTGTCGAAATTCAGGTGGAACGGTTCAACAAAACGCGACTCGACAGCGGAGGGCTCGGAGCACCGGATGCGAAACCCGTCCCGCAGGAGTCAGGCGGTACGGAAGATGTCACGCTTCCTGTCGGCGATATTCGCATCGCCTGTGTTCCCGCCCTGGACCCGGTCAAGGGGCGCGCGGTGGTCGACCTCCGGCCGAACGATCTCGTGGTTGTCGAACTTCAGGGCGGCGGTCTTGCAAGCATCCTGCGGCGAACGATGACGCGAAACGGAGAACTGAGCGCGTTTCCCGTCCTGGCCGCCGAAAAGCTCCCGAGCGGTCAAACGGCCGTCACGCTTGCGATTTCCGAAGGGATCAAGGGTGTGTTCAAAACCTCGCCGGACCTTCGCGTCAAGCTGGCGCCGAAGACGAATCCCTTTTCAAACGACGACGGGACGTTGCCTCTTCTTGTCAAAATGCTTGTAGCGACAGCCGTGGCAGGGATTCTCTTTCTTTTCGCCTATATTCTCTTTCTGCGCTAGGAGGGTGCCGCGTGGCCCTGAAAGAAGCCGATGCCAGGCTTTGGGACGCATATCACACGACTGCTTCGGAGGAAAGCCGGGACCGGATCATTACCCGGTATTTGCCTCTTGTCAAATATGTCTGCGCCCGGATGGCCGTGTCGCCTCCATCGGGTCTGGACTACGAGGATTTGCTCAGCTTCGGCGTCTTCGGCCTTCTGGACGCCATAGACCGTTTTGACGTATCCAAGGGGTTTTCCTTCCAGACGTTCGCCGTGCCGCGTATCCGGGGCGCCATTCTCGATGAACTCAGAAAGTACGACTGGATATCCCGAACCGGCCGGGAAAAACTTCAACGGCTCGGGAAGGCGATGGACCAGGTTCTCCAGGACAAGGGCGGACTTGCCGACCGTGATCTCATGGCTGTTCTGGAGATGGACGAGAAGGAATACAGGGAAACGCTCGAGCTGGCGAGCCGGAGCTATATCGTCTCTCTCGACGAAGTTATTGCGCTCGAGGACGGCGAGGTGACGCGGGACGGCGTCATCGCCGACGAAGACGCCGAAGAAGCTTCGGAGCGCATCGAAGACGGAGACGACGTCGATCGAGTGAAGGATGCGCTTCGCCGGCTGCCGGAACGGGAAATGCAGGTCATATCGCTCTACTACTATGAGGGACTGACACTCAAGGAAATCGGAAAAATCCTCGGAGTTACGGAGTCGAGGGTTTCCCAGATTCACGGGAAAGCCCTTTCCGTTCTGCGGGGTCTCCTGCGATCGTAGAAAAGGTTTTGGGGGAACAGAGTTCTAGGAGGGAATGCAGACTATGGGTAATGATGTCCGCGTTGAGCGCCGCGAAGACGGGGTGTATCTGGTCGCCGAACCCAATGCGTCCCTGTCCGTCCCGTCAGTCGTCTTTCTCCTGAAGACGGAGAATATCCCCGATTATGACGGAGACGCTGTGGCAAGTTTCGTGAATGGTCACGGAGCAAAGTCCGTAAAAGTGGCGGAACGGGCTGAAGGTCAGGAAACCGACAAGGCCGCCGAAATCGATGTTCAGATTGGAACGGACAAACTCACCGCAGACATCTGGATTGAACCCCCTTTCGGAAATGCTCCCTGGCCGACCGAAGAAGACGTGGTCCGGAAACTTCAGGAAAAGGGCGTCATTCACGGCCTGCTGCAGGATGCCATTCGCGATCTTCTGAAAAAACGCGATTCCCGACAATGGATTCGGATTGCTCAGGGGACTCCTGCGGTCGACGGCGTCGACTCGGAGGTGGAATACAAGATCGCCTTCGGGTCCTCGAAACCAAAAGAGGTGGAGGATGGGCAAAACGTCGACTTCCGCGACACCAGTTCGGTGACGTCCATCCTGAAAAACCAGCTTCTCGCAACGCGAACGCCCGCGACGGAAGGCAGAGAGGGAATGAACGTTCTCGGGGCGCCGATTCGGGCGAAAAACGGACGCGAACGAACGATTCCTTCCGGGAGCGGCGTGCGGATATCGGAGACGGGAAATGAACTCTATGCCGATATTGACGGGCATCTTGTCCTCAAGAACGGCAAACTCAACGTTCTTCCGATTTTCCAGGTCGACGAGGATCTCGACTTCAGCGTCGGAAATATCGAATTCGTCGGAGCTGTTCTCGTCCGCGGCTCGGTTCGGGAAGGTTTTTCGATCGTCTCATCGGGGGATGTCGAAGTCAACGGCGTCGTCGAAGGCGCAAAGATACAGAGCGGCGGCAACATTCTGATCCACGGCGGAATCCGGGGAATGTCAAAGGCGCATATCTCCGCCGAAGGCGATGTTTCCGCGGGATTCATCGACCAGGCGAATGTTCGGGCCAAAAAGAACCTCAACGTCAAGAACGCCGTCCTCCACAGCGATGTCGGCGCGCATGGCTCCGTCATCGTTGTCGGAGGGAGCAAGGCCCAGATTGCGGGCGGAAAGGTTCAGGCCGGAAGCGAAGTCATCTGTCTCAATCTCGGGAGCGAAATGGGAACGCGCACCGAGGTGACGGTCGGCGTGCTGCCCGAATACGTCGAGCGAAGAAAGGAGCTTCTGGCGGCTCTTGATGCGGACGAAGTCAATCACAAAAAGATCGAGACGAATATCCAGTATCTGAAAAAGCTCGAAGCGACGGGGCAGCTCGACGAAACGAAACGGGGCATCCTGATCAGCCTGATGAAGGCGAACTTTCAGCTCCAGTCCAAACTCAAGACCGAACAGAGCGAATTTCAGGAGCTTGAAGACATCATCGAAAAAAGCAAGACGCAGGGGGCGGTCCGCGTCAAGGGGATCTGTTACCCCGGCGTGACGTTGTCCATACGGGGATTGACCTACATCGTCAGGGAGGAACAGAAGTTCTGCGCGTTCGTCTATGACGGAGGGGAAATCAAGGTCAAACCCTATGACTATTAACGCGGATCCCGGAGAAGAAATCCGCTCGCTCCTGTAAGGAGGAAGGCATGGTACAACCGGTTCAAATGCAACTCTCGCACCTGAATCTGGA
>CALMZW010000309.1 GCA_937870605.1 uncultured Synergistaceae bacterium | reverse complement strand
AGGTCCTCTTCCTTCTTCTTCAGCTCTTCCTTCAGCTGCGGAAGCTGCCCGTGCTTGAGTTCGGCCGCCTGGTTCAGGTCGTAGTCGCGCTCCGCCTTCTCGATCCGGCGGTTGATCTCTTCGATCCGGCTCCGCAGGTCCCGGACGCCGGATATCATGTTCTTTTCGGCCTCGTACTGCGCCCGGAGCGAGTCGGCCTCCTCCCGGGCCTCCTGAAGCTCCCGGCTGAGGACCTTGAGCCGCTCCCGGCTCGCCGCGTCCTTTTCCTTCGTCAGCGCGGCCTCCTCGATCTCCAGCTGCATGACGCGACGCGATGCGTTGTCCAGTTCCGTCGGCAACGAGTCGATTTCCGTCCGGATCATCGCACACGCTTCGTCCACGAGGTCGATCGCCTTGTCCGGCAGGAAGCGGTCCGTGATGTAGCGGTTCGAGAGCACGGCCGCAGCGACGAGCGCATTGTCGCGGATCCGCACGCCGTGATGTACCTGGAAGCGTTCCTTGAGTCCGCGCAGAATGGAAATCGTATCCTCGACGTTCGGCTGCTCCACGAGAACCGGCTGGAAACGCCGCGCCAGCGCGGCGTCCTTTTCGATATGCTTGCGGAATTCGTCCGTCGTCGTGGCGCCGATGCAGTGCAGCTCGCCGCGCGCGAGCATGGGCTTCAGCATGTTGCCCGCGTCGATGGCGCCTTCCGCGGCTCCCGCCCCCACGACCGTGTGCAGCTCGTCGATGAAAAGGATGATCCGCCCTTCGCTCTGACGGACTTCGGTCAACACCGCCTTCAGTCGTTCCTCGAATTCGCCGCGGTACTTGGCTCCCGCGAGGAGAGAACCCATATCCAGCGCGAAGACCGTCCGGTCCTTCAGGCCTTCCGGCACGTCCCCGCGCACGATCCGTTCCGCGAGCCCCTCGACGATGGCCGTCTTTCCGACGCCGGGGTCCCCGATCAGGACGGGGTTGTTCTTCGTCTTCCGGCTCAGGATGCGGATCACCCTGCGGATCTCCTCGTCGCGTCCTATGACCGGGTCGAGCTTTCCCTCCCGCGCCATCTGCACGAGGTCGCGACCGTACTTCTGCAACGCTTCGTACGTCTCCTCGGGAGAATCGCTCGACACGCGCTGCGCGCCCCTGACCTGCGACAACGTCGAAAGAAAGCGGTCCTCCGTCACGCCGTACGCGCCGAGGATCTTTCCGGCCGGCGCACCCGCACCCTCCGCCAGGATCGCCGCCATGACGTGCTCCACGGAGACGTATTCGTCCTTGAGGCGGGTCGCCATCTCCCGCGCGTTCACGAGAACCTGGTTCAGCCGCTGCGAAATATAGATTTTTCCCGGTTCAGCGCCGGGGCCGGAAATCCTCGGCAGTCGCGCGAGTTCGCGCTCGACGTCCTGCGCAAGGCGATTCGTATCGATTTCCATCCGCCCCAGGATCCTCGGAATGAGGCCGTCCTTCTGGCGCAACATGGACAGAAGAAGGTGCTCCGCCTCGACGCTCGAATTCCCCGCCGTAACGGCGAGCGTTTGCGCCTCGGAGAGCGCTTCCTGCGATTTTTTCGTAAACGTGGACAGATCCATGTTCATCCCCCCATTTGACAATGTTTCACCTTAGCTTATATACAACTAAGGTCAGGTTTTGTCAATATTTTGGGGGACGTTTCTTCGAGATAAAAATTTCTACCGTTGTTTCCGGGCGCTGTTCAGGGCGACGAGCCTGCTGTTTGGGCCCGCGCGCAGGATGGAACTCTCCGTGTCGTGGCCGACCCATTCCCGAAGGCGCGTCGCCAGGGCGATCATCTTGTCGAGATCGACTCCCTTTTCGATGCCCATCTCGTGAAGCATGTTGATGACGTCCTCTGACTCGATGTT
>CALMZW010000308.1 GCA_937870605.1 uncultured Synergistaceae bacterium | reverse complement strand
CGGTGTATTTTTCCGCATTGTTTTTCCCTCCCGTTTCTACGCGCATTATACTCCGGAGTTCGCAGTTTCCGGTTGCGTTACGCGCGCGAAAAGATACAATACTTCTACAGGATTATGGAGAACCAAAAATCCAAGGAGGTGGGTACGAATGAGGCGGAATGTCCGAAGTCTCTGGATCGTTCTTTTCGCACTCTGTGTCATTCCCACGGCGTCCCTCGCCGCGGGAACCCCGCTCAACCCGTCCGATGCATTGCTCCCGTGGACGGCCGAATCCCAGTATCTTGTGGGTCGCATCGACAATGTTCCGGAACTGGCGAAGACAATCCTTTCCTGGAGCGCCCTGTCCGGTGACGCGTCCAAAGAGCTGGGGCTCGAAGACGTCAAGGCGATCCTCGACGCGCTTCCCTTCGTCTCCGTGGCGGCAGGCGGAGGAATCGGCAAGGGAGCCATTCATGCCCACGTCGCCGCGACGGTGAAGGAACCCTTCCAGCCTATGCTGGGGCGTCTCGCCGCGGGAACCCTCACGGATGAGGACAAGGGCGCCTTCGGGATGTTCGGCGTCAAGCTCGAGGGGCCGTTCACTCCCAAAGAGTCCGTGTCCGTCTATCGCGTCGAGGGGTTGAGTCTCGGGCCCATCGGGGCGTACGTCGGGGCGAAGGAGAACCTGCTTCTTCTCGGTTTCACGGCCGACGAGGTGCTTGCGTGCATGGACGCGCTTGCGGATCCCGCGAAACGGATCAACGTCCCGCGGGCTTTCAAGGAACAGAACTACTTCATCCTGAACGACAACGGCCTTCTGCAGATGGGATTGCTGGCGGGCGGCGTGCCCGTCCTCCTGAAGGACGTCGTCCACTTCGAGGCGGCTTTCGGCCTTCAGGGCGACGACTGGGGCGCAGGGTTCTTCACGAACCTCGCGAAGGCGATGCTGTCGAAGGAAGAGCTGGAAAAGTTCGTTCCCATCAAGACGCCGCCTCTGCTGGTCGGCGGGGGGAATGTCGTTTCCGCGCTGCACACGCCGCTCGTTTTCGACCAGTTCCGCAAGTCGCTGCTGCAATACGGCGGCGAGGATGGAGCCGATTCCTACAAGGAGCTTCTCGAAGCGGCGCAGCAGGTGGGACTGACCGAGGACGACCTGAGGAACCTTCTGACCGGCACGCTCACGGCCGTTGTCGGAGGCGCGGCGAACTACGCCGGAGCGACCGGCCCCGGCGCGTACGTCGTGATGGAAGGAATGGGCGACGCGGCGAAAAAGGTCTATGACATGCTGACGGGCATGGCCGGAGGAATGGGCGCTCCGATGGAGACCCCGACCGTTGAAGGCTGGGATTCCGTCGCCGGACTGAATGTCGGGGCCACCGTGACCCTTGCGGTCAAGGGCTCGAAGCTGTTCGTCGGAGCTCTGGACACGAAGCAGCTTGCCGCGCCTTCGGCGCCGTCCCAGGAACTTTCGACGCTGCTGGCGCGAAACGACCTCTACGGATGGTTCTTCATGGATAACCAGGGACTGCTCCGGGAGCTTCTCAACGTCGTGAAGAACCGCGAAACGTGGCGTCAGATCATGGGGCCGGATACGGACGACGTCATGGAAGGCATCTTCACGATTCGCGACGCGGTGGCGCGGATGCGGTCCATCCGTCTTGAAGCGTCCGGACTCGATACCGTCCGCCTTGTTGTGGGCATGCTCACGCCGTCTGCCGATGCCGAGAAGGCGTGGGGCGAGGCCGCAGCCGCCTGGAAAACCGACAGGGAAATGCGCCAAAAGGCGCTCGAAGGAGCGAAGGAAGCTCCGAAGGATCTGAAGAAGAACCCCAAGAAATAGGATGTCGAAGAAGGCCTGACCTGCCTTTGGCAGGCGCCTCGCTTCACAATCTGACTACGGACGACGGGCGTCTGCGCTTTCCTGAGCGTGGCGCCCGTTTGTTTTTGTCCGGAGACGGAGTGTCGTTCGTATCAGAATATTCGTGATACGGTGCGCTTCGGCCGGATTCGGAGGGAGGGATGCTCCGGAGGGAATCCTGGAAACGATCAATGGAAGGATAGGAGAGACGAAGTATTGAGAAACCGCTCCGCAGTCGAATCCGCCGGGTCGGATGCCGGCGGGACGCAACGGGAGGAGAGATGACGCATGGCGAAGATGAATCCGTTTGAGATGTTCCTGAAACAGGTAGACGAGGCGATGCCGTACCTGAATGTCGAGCAGGAATACATCGACATCCTCAAGGAGCCGAAGGAAGTCCTCGAAGTCGCCATTCCGTTGAAGCTGGACGACGGAACCGTTCAGATCGTCAAGGGGTGGCGGGCGCATCACAACAACGCGCTCGGTCCGTACAAGGGAGGCGTCCGGTATCACCCGAACGTATCCCGGGAAGAGGTGACGGCCCTGTCGGCGTGGATGTCCATCAAGTGCGCCACGGCGATGCTGCCGTACGGAGGCGGCAAGGGGGGCGTCCGCGTTTCGCCCCACGACCTCACGAAGAACGAACTGGAGCGTCTGAGCCGGGCGTACGCGATGTCGATCATCCGCTTCACGGGGACCGATATCGACGTTCCGGCGCCCGATGTCTACACGGATCCGCAGATCATGTCATGGTTCATCGATACGTACGAGAAAATCAAGGGCAGAAACGAACCGTCCTGCTACACGGGCAAGCCGGTCGGACTCGGCGGCTCGCTCGGGCGGGGCGATGCGACGTCTCGCGGCGGGATGTACGTTCTCCGGGAAGCGCTCCGGGAGATCGGGCTTCTCGGAAAGCCCCTGACGGCGGCGATCCAGGGATTCGGAAATGTCGGAAGCAATGCCCACAAACTGTTCGGCGAGATCGGAATCACCGTCGTCGCCGCTTCGGACAGCAAGGGCGGAACCTATAACCCGAAGGGGCTCGATTATGCGGCGCTCATCGCGCACAAGAAAAGCGGCGGAACGGTTGCGGACTACCCGGAGGGCGAACGCATCACCACGGACGAGATCCTGGAGTCGCAGGTCGATATCCTGATCCCGGCGGCGCTCGAAGGCGTTCTGACGGAGGCGAACGCGGGCAAAGTCAAGGCGAAGACCATCCTCGAACTTGCGAACGGGCCGACGACTCCGGCCGCGGAGCAGATCCTGCATGACAACGGAGCCATGGTGATCCCCGATGTCCTCGCGAACTCCGGCGGCGTTACGGTGAGCTGTTTCGAGTGGATTCAGGGCCGTTCGGGGGACTACTGGAGTGAAAAGACCGTTCACGACAAGCTGGACGAGCGGCTCTCGATGGCCTTCCACGAAATCTGGGAGATCAGGAAGCAGCACAAAATCCGCATGCGGCAGGCCGCGTATGTCCGGGCCATAAGCAGAATTGTCCTGGCCATGCGCTTCCGGGGGATATGGCCCTGATCGGCGCACGGCTGTTCGTATAGAGTATTCCGAAAAGCGGAGAGGGGGAATCCCCGCCCCGCTTTTTTTGTTTCGCCCGTGTCAGAGCCGTATCACCCGTCCGATTTCGGTCTCTCCGTCCATATACACGGCGAACGCCCCGCGATAGACGCGCACGGCCGGGTGACGGCCCTTTTCGTACGGAGCGCCGTCGAACCAGCTCTTGTTGTACTCGTTGCCTGTTTCTCCGGCGAAGACGGGGAGATACAGGATCCCGTCAACGTCGAGATCGAGGAAGAAGTGCGTCCCGTAGGAAAGCTCGGGCGTGAAGTCGCGCTCCCGGATGCCGATTTCCACGATGCAGCCGGAGTTGCAGAGTTCGTCGTACTGCACCGGAACACCGAGGTCCGCGTTCGTGCTGCCCCATCGCCCCGGGCCGACCAGAATATAGCGGCTTCCTTCGAGACTGCGGTTGATCCGTCCGATCTCGCGCGCGATTTCGTGGTTGCGCCCGTCCGTTCCGTACAGATCCGGATCGACGTACACCAGCCATTCCGTCCGGTCGATCAGGCCGTTGCTCACCATCCGGTCGCCCCGGAACAGCACGCGTTCCGGCGGAACGTCCGGCAGGACGACGCCGGACGCCTCCGTAAACGACGAGAGCGGGCGGAGCTGGATCAGGCACATCGTCCGGTCTTCCGTGTCGTAGGTGAATTCGATGTCGACGGGCATCTCCATCGCCGTCTCAAGAGACGCCAGGACCCGGCGGACGAGCCGGAAAAAATGCGGATGCTTGTCCGGAAGGTACGAGAAGGAAAAGACCGGCCGGGAAGCCGGCGTCAAAGGACATCCGGCCCAGTAGAGCAGGTTGTCCGCGAAGACCTCGACGAACGAGTGGACGGAGGCGTGCCGTTTGAGGATGAACGGGAGGAACTGGTCGAGCCGGGCCGTCATGAAGCTGCCGAAGGTCCGGTCGATGTAGTCGAACTCGGTCTGCCCGGATCGCGCGATCTCCCGGGGCTGGTTTCCCTCGGGCCGGAGGTTGGGATTCGTGAGATAGAAGACGCGGGCGTTCGACCGCTCGACGGTTCGCGTCCCGAGGCCGAAGCAGAGGCGCATCACGCCGTCCTCCTTGCGGACGCGCGGCGTCGGACGGCGGTACACCCGCGAGAATGCGGCCCCCGCAAGTTCCGGGTAGTACAGATCGTCGCGGAGCTTTCCCGTGATCGGCTGGATCAGGACGGCCATGGCCTCGTCCTCGTCGCGGCAGCCGTGCTTCGCCCTGTAGGCGCGGGGCGCGGGTTTGAACAGGGAGGCCCAGACGGTCCGCAGGGAATCCTCGATCTCACGCATCCGTCGTTCGGGATCGCCGATGTTGGCGGAGAAACACGTATCGTACTTCCCGGCGAAGGAGAGGCGCACGGAATCCTCGAGCGTGGAACTCGACCGGATGGCGAGAGGAACGCCGTTCAGCAACGCGAGCCCGCGTTCGAGGTCCCTCGTGAAGCTTTCGCGGAAGCGCCCCTTCGAGAAGGCGATGGCGATCCGCTCCCAGTCGGGCTCCCGGTATGCCCACTCCATATCGTTGTCGCGGATGTATCCGAGAAAGACCCCGGCGCCGACGACCAGCGTGACGGGGGGAAGAAGGACCGATCCGGAGAGCGGACCGGCCGAGATTGTGCGATGCGCGAAAGCCAGCCCTTTCGCCTTGCCTCCGACCCCTCCTTCGCCGATCAGCCATCCTCTTTCCGCGTAGAAGGGCGTTGCGTCGTAATTGAAAAAATCGCTGCGTTTTCCCGTCTCCGGCATGCGACTCATCCCACCCCTCGTTCGTTTCGGCCGGCGCGGGGAGAGCGTATTCGGGAAAAAGGCGTCGTCCGTGTCCGTATGCCTGCGTGAGCGCAGCCCGGTTCGCGATGTCGCGTCTCTTGCCGGGGCTAACGTGTATGATATAATCCACAATCGGGCGAAACAAGAGCCCGCACGATCGATGACGAGGAGGTGTGCTGTCTATGACATGGGCGTTCCGGTGACGGTGTGATGCGGCAATGCACGGGATGCATTCATCGCGAACAACGCTGTCGGCTGACCGACGGACGCTCATATCGACCGGACCCCTTCCCCGTTTGTTCCATTCCCCCTCCTGTCGCTGACCGTTCGTTCTTTCCCCTTTCGGTATCGTACGCTGATTTTCCGGTAACCGCTCGTTCAGGGTCCAACCGATTGCGTCGTCGCTTCTTCCCGAAACCGCGCCTGTAGCCGGGCATAGGCGGCTATTGGCGTTGATACCCTAAAATGGATGACGAACACAAACGGCAGTGACGCCGTGAAAGGAGCATGAATCATGGAACGAATCGATGCGATGGGAAAGAACTGTCCGCAGCCTGTGATGATGACCAGGGCCGCCGTCGACAAAGGGGCCACGGAGCTGGAGGTGCGTGTGGACAACGAGATCGCCGTCTCCAACGTGGAGAAGTATCTCAGGAGCCGGGGATACGAAACGACGCGCTCCGGCGCTGCAGGGACGTTCACCGTGCGAGGCAAAAAGACAGGCGAGGCCGGATCGGCGCCGGAACGTATTTGCGCGCCGCAATTGTCCGTTGGGGGCGACTATGCGGTGCTGCTCCTCTCAAAGACTCTTGGGAACGAATCTCCGGAACTCGGGGACGTCCTCATGAAGGCGTTTCTCGGGACGCTCGCCCAGCGGAAGGATCTGCCTTCGGTCGTTGCGCTCATGAACGGCGGCGTCTTCCTTGCGTTGCCCGACCACTCGACGTGCGACACGCTGAAGGAAATGGAAGCGAACGGGGTGAAGGTGCTCGTCTGCGGGACCTGCGCCAGGCATTTCGGGATCGTCGAATCCGTCGGCGTGGGCAGCGTTTCCAATATGTTCGAGATCACGGAAGAGGTCCTTTCGGCGTCGAAGAACGTCGTGATAGGGTAGCGAGGACGCGGCTTCCGGCCGGTCCCGGAACTCCGCCACAAGGCGGCGCCGGAACGTAAAAAAAGGGGGGCCGCGTCGCGCGGCCCCCCTCAGCGTATCGCACCCGGGCTTCGGCCCGATTCTCAGCGCTTGATCGTGATCCGCCCCTCGAGCGCGGGTTTCATGCCCCCCTTGAAGCGGAGATATTCCGCGACGGCCTCCGCGTCCAGGATATAGAGGTCTTTCAGGTCCTGCGCGTTCTTTTTGAAGACGGTCATCTTGTCGCCGCCTCCGGCCACCCACGTCGATGTCGTGACCGTATAGCGCTTGTCGTCGTCAAGCGGGACCCACACGCCGGGCTTGTCCTCGACGAGGATTGACGTGACGCGCCTGCCGGGCTGCTTCGTCACGCCGTCGTTGTCGATCAGCGCCGGGGGGAGGCGAAGGTCGATCGTGATCCGGAGCCCGGAAAGCTGCTGAAAGCCTCCCGTCGGGGTCCGGAGCCTGCCGTCGTAGGGATCGCCCGTCCCGATCAGCGCCGAGGCCGACGTCTCCATCGCCTCGCGGATGTCCTTTCCCGACAGCGTCATCCGGAAGAGGGAATTCCCGTAGGGCATGAGTTCGACCATCGTCTTGTAGGACGCCGACCCGGCCGGAATCACGCGGTCGCCGCGGATGCTGCCGCCGTTCTGGATGCCGATCTGCGTGTTGCCCCGCCAACGGAACGCGTCCGCGACGAAGTTCCCGACCGCCGACTCCGCCCCGCGGACGACGACCTTCCGGACATCCGCCTGGTCCATCGGGCCGAGCGGAACGCCGAGCTTCTTCTCGAGTTCCTCCCGGTACGGATCGATGATGAGCGACACCTTGAAATCCTGCGGGACGTCCTTCGTCAGTTCCCGCACGATCCAGCCCGAGTTCGCGGCGTCCAGCGCGCCGTCCTTCACGCGGACCGTCATGACGCCGAGGTAGCGGCACATGGATCCCGCCTGGCCGATGATGGTCTTCCAGCCACCGGGCCCCTCGACGATTTCGGGTTTCGTCATGAGGTCGTGCGAATGCCCGCCCACGATCGCGTGGACGCCGGCCGTCGACGCCGCCAGCGCGCGGTCCGCGTAGAGTCCGGCGTGGCTCATCGCGACGATGACGTCGCACCCCTTTGCTTTTAGAACGCGCACCATTCGGTCGGCGACCGCCGTCAGGTCCTGCTCGGCCTTGAACGCGCCGCTGCCGCTCGTGACCATCGCGAGTTCGGGCGGCACGAGGCCGAACAGCCCGACTTTCAGACCGTTCTTCATCGTGAAGACGGCGCTCGTCGCCCACGGGGTTTTTCTGTCCGGATCGCGCGGCCGCAGGTTCGAGACGACGATCGGAAAGCGCGCCCACGCGAGCGCGTCCCGGAGGACGTTTTCGCCGAGGTCGAATTCGTGGTTGCCGAGCGTTCCGGCGTCGAAGCCGGCGAGGGAGAGCCCCCGGAGTTCGACTTCGCCGTGGTAGAAGTAGAAGAGCGGGCCTTCGTTGACGTCTCCTATGGACAGCGCGAGGACGTTCCCGGGATCCTTCGCCTTTTCCTCGCGGACGAGCGTCGCGGCGCGGGCGAGACCGCCGACCTCGACGTCC
This sequence comes from uncultured Synergistaceae bacterium, assembly GCA_937870605.1. Classification (GTDB taxonomy): domain Bacteria; phylum Synergistota; class Synergistia; order Synergistales; family Aminobacteriaceae; genus CALFXN01. Next base: position 3,714 of record CALMZW010000308.1, on the reverse strand, counting down.
TTCTTTCCGTCTTTCGTTTCGACCGAGATCGTGTACGGGAAGATGTGGCTGTGCATGTCGTTGATCGACAGAAGCGTCACGGTTCCGGAGGATGCGCCTCCGGCCCACGCGACGGACAGGAATGCGAAAACGAGCGCAAGCGCCGCGAGGGCGCGTCCGGTGCGTTTCATGGAATCTCCTTTCGGGGCGGAGCCCATCGGTTATTTGTACTCCTTCACGACGATCTTGCCGTCGGCGATGTCCTTCGTGATCGCCTTGAGACGCGCCGCGACGTCGGCCGGGATGAGCCGGAGGGCGCTTTCGGACCAGGAGAGGTCGACGCCGCCGTTCTTCAGTTCGTAGGAGACGGTCGTATCGCGCGGGAAACGTCCCTCCGCCTTCGCCTTGATCATGTCGAAGGTCGCGACGTCCAGCCGCTTGAGCATCGAGGTGAGGACGACATCGGGGGCGAGGTGCTCCTGGGGCGAGTCGACGCCGATCGCGTAGAACCGCGCCTCCTTCGCCGCCGCGATGACGCCTTCGCCGGAACCACCGGCGACCTGGAAGATCACGTCGGCGCCGTTCTTGTGCTGGTTCAGCGCCATTTCCTTGCCCCTGGCGGGGTCGTTCCAGCTCCCGACGAAGCCCGTGATGACCTTGCAGTTCGGGTCGATGTGCTTCGCGCCCTGCTCGTACCCGACGAGGAAGTTATGGATGACGGGGATATCCTCTCCCCCGACCGCTCCGACAATCGCCTTGCCCGAGACGAGCGGATCGTTCCTGCGCGTCGCCATCATCGCGGCCAGGGCTCCGGCCAGGAAACTGCCCTCGTTCTCCTTGAAATCGACATACGTGACGTTTTCGGTCTTCCCGTCGACGTCGAAGTACGCGAAATCGGTCTTCTTGAACTTCGGGGCGACCTGCTCGATCGCATCGATGAACTCGAAGCCGACGACGATCACGAGATCGAAGTTCTTCGCGGCCGTGGCGATGTAGGTCACGTAGTTCGCGGGATCGAAGTTGCACTCCATGACCTTCACCGCCGCGCCGAGTTCCTTTTCCGCCCGCCTGAGCCCGGCGTTCGCGGAGTCGTAGAAGGACGCATCGCCGAGCTTTCCCGCAATGACGAGCGCCGCTTTCGTCCTGTCCGCCGCAAAACCGGACGCCGACCACGCCACCACCGCGACGATCATCAGGAACACCATTGCCGCACGCCGTTTCATCATACGGTCCTCACCTCTTTGTGTGGGATTCCCCGGAATGCGGGGTCTTTCGGCCCGGCGCATGGAGCCTGCCGGGAAGCCGCCATTGTTTCGCAACCAGTGCGACGATCACGAGGAGATACGGGAGCATCAGCGTCAGATGGCTGGAGAAACCATGCGATTGTAGTTCAATGCCGGCCGCTTGTGCAAGTCCGAAGAGAAAAACGCCGACGACAGTCCATCCGAGCCGTCCGTCTCCGAAGATCACTGCGGCGACGGCGATCCAGCCCCGCCCCGCGCTCATTCCGGAGACGAACGCTAGAAGGTAGGATGTCGAGAGGTACGCGCCCGCGATTCCGACGAGAACGCCGTTCACGAGCAACGTCCGGTAGCGCATCCGCGCGGGGGAGACGCCCGCTGACGCCAGCGCCTCCTCGTTGTTGCCGGCGCCTTTGAGCCGCATGCCGAAGACGGTGTTCCGGTCGATCCACAGCATGACGGCAAGCACCGCGAACGCGCCCCAGACGGCGATCGACAGACCGTCGAGCCAGTCGGGCAGAAAGGAAAGCGAAACCTCGGGCATCGGAACGATGCTCGGGTCGCGAAACCCTCCCTTCGTGTGGAAGAAGTACTTCATCAGGATCATGACGACGTTGTCCGCGAGGACGTTCAATGTCATTCCCACGACCCAGACGTTCGATCGCAGCGTGACGCACAGCAGCCCGAAGAGCAGGTTGTACGCGAGGGACGCCGCAACTGCGCACGCGACGCCGGCGATCCATCCGCCGAGATGATAGTTGCCGAGGATCGCGAAGAACGACGCGAGAAGCATCGCTCCTTCCTGGCCGATGTTGAGGATGCCCGTCTGCTGCGTCCACGCGCCCCCGAGCGCGGCGTAGAGGAGGGGAGCGGCCATCCGGAGCGTGGCGCGGAGAAGATCCATGTCAGTCCTCCCGGATCCGGTTCGCGAGGCGGTCGGCCACGGCGACGCCGGCGGTGACGAAGAGCACGGCGCAACAGACGATGACCGAGACCAGCTCGGTCGGGATGTCCGTCGCAAGCTCCATTTCAAGCGCGCCCGAACTCATCACGGCGTAGATCAGCGCGGCGGCGATTCCCGCGACCGGCCGGTCGGCCGTCATCATCGCGAGGATCATGCCCGTCCATGTGTAGCCCGGCGAGAGGGTGGTCAGGAAACGGTAGTGGTCGCCGACGACAAGCAGCGCGCCGGCGAGTCCCGCCAGGGCGGCGCTCGCCATCATCGCCTGCATCCGCCGCGACCGCGCGTCGATCCCTGCGTAGCCCGCAAACGTCGCGTTCATGCGGCAGCAGCGCCACTCGTATCCCGCCACTGAAGCGATCATCCAGAGCGCGACGAGAAGAACGGCCGCGGCTGCGATGAATATCCCCCAGTTCAGCGTCCCGAACGCGTGAAAGTGCGGCAGCCGCATGGCCTCGGCAATTCTGTCCGTCGTTCCGGAATTCGCGCGGGCCCCCGCGTAGGGGCCGGTCGCGAGCCATGTCGTGAAAAGGATGGCGATGGAATTGCACATGATCGTGAGCACGACGATGTTGAGCCCCTTGTCCAGGCTCAGTCGCGCGGGCATCCATGCCCAGAACATCGCCGCCCCCATGCCGAGCGCGAGGCCGAGGACGGTGAGGAGCGGACCCGGGAGGAAACCGAGATCGATTCCGACCCAGGCCGCAGCGAAGGCTCCGAGGAAAAGCTGGCCTTCCGCGCCGATATTCCACATCCCGCCGTTGAACGCGACGGCGATGCTCATCGTGGCCAGAACGATCGGGACGGCGCGCGCAAGCGTCACAAGGACAGCGTCGCCGTCTCCGAGCGCGCCGCGGATCATGCTCGCGTACGCGGCCAGCGGATCGGCGCCGTAGAGCGCGATGAACACGCCGCCGAGGACCAGGCTGAAGCCGAACGACAGAATGATGATGATCAGATCCCGGTGTTCCCGGGCGAATGAATGCTTCATGAGAGCATCAGCGCTCCGATCCGGTCCCTGCATGCTTCCGTGCGCGACAGCACGGAAGCGATGCGTCCCTTTGAAAGAACCGCAATCCGGTCGCTCAACGCGAGGATTTCGTCGAGGTCCGCGGAGATCAGGGCGATGGCTCGTCCCTGTGCGCGCAGCGCGAGAAGGCGTTCGTGGATGTCCGCGCATCCGCCGACGTCCACGCCCCGCGTGGGTTGCGCGGCGAGAAGGAACTTCGGGTCGTGCTCCAGCTCGCGCCCCATGACGAGGCGCTGCATGTTTCCCCCGGAGAGCGTCCCGGCCTGGACGGCGTCGTGCGTCGCGGCGACTCCGTTCCCGGCGAGCAGCGCACGCGTGAAACGCCGGATGGCGCCGTTTTTCCGGAAGGGACCGGCCCGGAAACGCTCCTCCCACTGGCTTCCGGCAAGGGCGTTGTCGCTTACGCTCGCGAGCGCCGCAAGACCTGTACGGATGCGGTCCTCGGGGATGAACGCCATGCCCTCCTCGCGGCGTTTCCAGACGGAATGCCGCGAAATGTCCTC
>CALMZW010000307.1 GCA_937870605.1 uncultured Synergistaceae bacterium | reverse complement strand
CTTGTGCATGACGCCGAATCGGTGTTCTTCATCGATAACGAGAAGACCCAGATTCTTGAATGCGACATCCTTCTGCAGCAATCGCTGCGTCCCGATGACGATGTCCACCTCTCCGCGACGAATGGCGTCAACGGTATCCTTTTGTTGCGACGCGGGGACAAATCGGGAAAGGGTCGCGACACGCACGGGGAATCCGGCCATTCGGGACTGAAACGAGTCATAGTGCTGCTGCGCAAGGATTGTCGTCGGAACAAGAACCGCAACCTGTCTTCCGGCCTCGACCGCGCGAAAGGCCGCCCGTATTGCGACCTCTGTCTTTCCGAATCCTACATCCCCAACGATGAGCCGATCCATCGGAACGGGATTCTCGAGGTCGGAAAGGACGTCGTCGATCGCACGGAGCTGGTCCTTCGTTTCGACATACGGAAAGGCGTCAACAAACGCATGATACAGCTCCGTGGGCGGCGGGAACTTTTCGCCCTTGCACAGCTCGCGCTGCGCGTACAGCGTCAGAAGTTCACGGGCTTCATGTTCCGCTCGTTCCTTGGTCTTCTTGAGAGCTTTTTTCCAGCGGACGCCGCGAAGCGAATCGAGCGGAATCTCTTCTCCTTCGTGAATCTGCATCGGCGTAACGGAGTACATCTGCATAAACGGGACGAGGAGACGTTCTCCGCCTGCAAACTCAAGGATAATAGCGTCCATGCTCCCGCTGGAGGTCCGTACCGTCTCCGTGCCGCGAAAAACGGCGACGCCGTATTCTTCGTGAACGACAAGTTGTCCTGCGGAAAGCGAATCCTTCCACTCCACCGGCTGGTTGGACCATGCTTTCGAGGCGAGGACGTCCACACGCCCCGTCAATTCCTTGTCCGAGAGCCAGACGCAGGCATCGGAGGAATCAACAAATCCCTCCGTCAACGCCCCCCTGCGGAGCACAAAGTCTCCTTTCAAGGATGCGGAAACATCGCCACCTTCAAACAGCGTCGGAGACGACGTAACGAGCGTCACAGAATACCCCTGGTTCCTCCAGACGTGAATGCTCCATTTCGCTTTCTCGATATCTCCGCGAAAAACAGGAACTCCCTCCGCCACGAACTTTCCATCGGCGTTTTCGGCCTTTTTCGTCACGCGCAACCGCGGATATCCGGCAAGGTCGATCAAAATCGAATTCCAGTCGGGAAGCGGGGGCGCGCCTGCCGAATCGCGAATATCCTCCCAGAGCCAGCGGTACCGCTCCGCCTGGTTTTCAATCGATGAGGGCTCGAAGAGAACGACGTGACAATCCTTTGGGAGAAGCGAGAGGCACGACAGCGATCGTTCCGCGTCAAGACCGTGTATGACGATCGAATCAAGCGACGCAACGCTTTTTTGCGTGTCCGGGTGAAAGGAGCGGATCGATTCGATATCTTCGTCGAAAAACTCAAAGCGAAGCGGGAGCGCATACCCCGGATCATAGAGATCGACAATGACCCCGCGTGGAGCGTATTGTCCCGGCGCCCAGACAAGATCGACGCGCTCGTAACCCCGCTTCTGCAGCCAGTCGAGAAGCGTGCTTCTGTCCGTCCCGGTCTTTCCGGGCAATTCGAGCGTTCCGCCGCCGAAAATCAAAGGGGCGAGAAGAGCTCC
>CALMZW010000306.1 GCA_937870605.1 uncultured Synergistaceae bacterium | reverse complement strand
GAAGGCCGACTGATCGACCGAACGCACGCACGTGGCCCAGACGTCGAGCACCTGTCTCGTGACCGACATGCTCCCCAACGGAAACCTGATCATCGAAGGGACAAGGGACGTCACGACCCACGAGGAAAACCTTGAACTGAAGATCGTCGGCGTGATTCGGCCGGAAGATGTCGACGCAAACAACAATATTCTCAGCGACAGGATCGCGAACGCGGAAATCGGCATAAAGGGTCGGGGAGCGTTGACCAGAATACAGAAACCCGGTCTTCTGACGCAGATCCTCCAGACGATATTCTGATGCGATACGCCCGGTTTGCAGTATTAATCGGTTCCCTGCTTCTCATGATTTCTTCGGTATCCTTCGCCGCCCAAGGCGGCCCTCTTGTCCGGATAAAGGACATGGCGGACGTCGAAGGTGTGCGTTCGAACCAGCTCGTCGGCGTGGGGCTTGTCCTCGGTCTCCAGGGCACGGGCGACAAGGCGACCATGTCGTTGCAGATGGTGCGGAACCTGATGCGGCAGTTCGGCGTCACCCTCACCGAGAAAGCCGTCAAAAGCAAGAACGTCGCCGCAGTGTCGGTGACGTGTGATCTGCCCGCCTTCACTCGCCCCGGTCAACGGGTCGACGTCACGGTGAGCGCGATCGGCGACGCAAAAAGCCTCCAGGGGGGCACGTTGCTTCAGACGCCGCTCAAGGCGGCGAACGGGGACGTGTACGCGGTCGCGCAGGGGCCCGTCATGGTCGGCGGTTTCAGCGCCGGCGGAGCCGCCGCCACGTTGACGAAAAACACAACAACTGTCGGACGCGTCCCGCAGGGAGCCATCGTCGAGCGCGATGTCGAAACACAGCTCGGCGACCGTTCGTCGGTTGCGCTTCTGTTGCGGACCCCGGATTTTACAACTGCAGGCCGCGTCGCCGAAGCCATAAACGAATCCTTCGGAAATGTCGCCGAAGCCGAAGACGCAAGCCGCATCCGCGTTGCGCTTCCGGCGCAATACGCATCGTCGCCGGCGGCGTTCATCGCGAAACTGGAGACGTTGCAGGTCGTTCCGGACGCAACGGCGCGCGTTGTCGTCAACGAGCGGACGGGAACGGTCGTCATGGGAGGCAACGTTCGCATTTCACCCGTCGCCGTCGCCCACGGGAACCTTACGGTGCGCGTGACGGAGAACGCGAACGTCGTTCAGCCCAACGCATTTTCCGGCGGGGAAACCGCAACGGAAGCCAGAACGGATGTCCAGGCGAACGAAAGCGCGGGGCAATTCGTCACGGTGCCCGCGAATACGACCGTGAAGGATCTTGCGGATGCGCTCAATGCCATCGGCGCCACGCCTAGGGATGTCATCGCCATCCTTCAGGCGGTCAAGGAAGCGGGCGCGCTTCACGGCGAACTCGTCACGATGTAGCGGGGAGGACGGCAACGATGAATCCGATCATACGGACCGATGCGACTGGGGCTCTTCCGGGAACCATTGAAAAATCGTCGAAAGACAAGCAAAAACTGAAAAAAGCCTGCCAGGATTTTGAAGCGATTCTTGTCGGCAAGCTCATGAAAGAGTCGATGGCCGGAGCACGGAAGATCAGCAAGGGGTCGGACGCGGAAGACGCGCGTCCGTTCGGGCCGCTTGAAGACCTAACGGTCGAAATGGTCGCCGAGGAAATCTGCGAATCCGGCGGCGTCGGGCTCTGGAAGATGCTGTACGATCAGGTTTCGCAGCAAAACGGAGTGAACGGCGATTCCGGAGACAAGTGACGCGTCCCCGTGGTACGCGGAAGGACTCCGGTTTGAATGCCTCGGCTGCGGACGATGCTGCCGGGGTGAGCCGGGCGCCATTTGGATCACGCCGGAAGAAAATCTGCGTATCCCGCAATACCTCTCGCTCGATGCGTCCGAATGGCGAAACCGTCTGACGTGGAAATGGGTGTTCGTCAGCATCCGTGAACGGGCGAACGGATCGTGCGTCTTTTACGACGAAGAAACGGCCCGCTGCGGAATCTACCCGGTCCGACCCGCCCAGTGCGATCTCTTTCCCTTCTGGCCGTCGATCATGAAATGCCGCGAAAACTGGGATGAGAACGCTCGGATCTGCCCCGGCATGAACCAGGGACGCCTTCACACCCCGGAAGAAATCGAATCCCTCCTTTCCCGATCGCCCTTTCCCTTTCTCTAGACGGCTGCTTTCTGGATTATCCTCCGAACCGGGACTATAATGTTCGCAGGGATCGTCCCGGGACCGTGAAGAGATCCGAGGAGTGAAGAGTGTGCAGATGCAGCTGCTCTCCGAAATGAACTGGGGACTCATCGTTTCCATGGTATTGATGAGCGGCGTCCTCGCGTACATCGGCGACCGGGTCGGAATGCACTACGGCAAGAAGCGTATCTCCTTTCTCACGCTCCGGCCGCGTCACACGAGCCAGATCATAACGGTCCTCACCGGAATTCTCATTTCGATCGCAATGCTCGTCACATTTTCGTTCGTCTCCGAAGACATTCGGGCTGCACTCTTCAGCATGAAGTTCATACAGTCCCAGATCACGAACCTCACGGCCGACCTCCAGGCAAGTCGCGACGAGGCCAAACTCTCTGCGCTCGAACTGGTGAAAAGCGAAGAAATGCTCGCCGCGCAAAAGACGCAGCTTCAGGACGTCGAACAACGTCTTGCGGCGGTGACCCCGGAACTCAACAACGCACGGTCGGACCTCGAACGCATCCGGAACGAACAGGCGCGGCTGGAGCTGGAAAAAACGACGCTCGAGGCGGCACTCACGGAACTCCGTTCCGAGGCGGACACGCTCCGCGCGGGCCTGAGCCAGGTCCGGAGCGGGCGAATCTCCGTTTTTGCCGATGAACTCCTTGCACAACAGGAAATTCTTCCCGACAGCGACCGCGATGCCGTCGAACGGGTCTTTTCGGAACTTCGGCGAAGAACCGAATTCGTTCTCGCGACCCGGCTCGGCATCAATGTCGAAAACGTCATTCTCGCAGTCGACATCCACGATGAGCAGGCCAAAATCACCCAGTGCGCTATGGCGCCGAAGCGAAAGATCCTGCGCGCCCTCGCCGGAGCGAACGTCGTCGCCGGCGAAGATGTCCGCATTCGATACGAAGTCTCCGACAGCGCTCTCGTCTACGCAAAGGGAACGATCCTGTACGATGAAGTCGTGGACGTCGGCGAATCCGGAGTTGACGGAGAGGCGATGCTCTATACGATGCTCCGTCAGGTGAACCAGAAGGCCGTACGGGACGGAATCATGACCAATCCGGCGACGGGAAAGGTCGGAACGCTGGAAGCGACGGAGTTCTTCAACGCCGTCGAAGAGATCCGCAAGAGCCGGGGACAGTTGCGCATCGTTATCTCCGCGGCCAATGACCTGTACACCGAAGGCCCCGTCCAGATCGTCATCTCGGTGCGTGCGGAAAACGCGCCGACAGCATAGGGGGAAGAGTGATTCATGTTGATCGTGGCGTGTCAGATTTGCGGCGAGTCGAAAGTCCTTGCGGGGGCGCCGGACGCGGACGGCATGGCGCGCGCCTGGTGGGTCTGCCCGAGATGCGGAACGGGGCAGATCATACAGCTTCCGGTATCTTCGGATGCGCGGAATTCCGACCTCCGGAAGATCGTTCACGGCATGGCGCTTGTGCATGCGTGCGCACGGACGGAAGAGGCGGAAAACGCTCCGGCGGACGCCGGAGGCGATTATGCCGGGTAACCCCGACTATCAGTTCTACGACAACAAGCTCGGAGTCACGGCCGACGAGCTCCAGACCCTCTACGGGTTCACCCGGTGGGGGCGAAGCCGGTCGCTCGACGACATCGAACGCATGATCGCAGGGACGTCCCTGTGCTTCTCCGCCCGCTTCATAGAGACGGGGCGCATGGTCGCCTTTTGCCGGATCCTCACGGACTTCGTCTTTCGCGCGTCCCTGTGGGACATCATGGTGCACCCCGACCATCAGGGCAAGGGACTCGGAACCTCGCTCCTCCGGTATGCGCTCGATCATCCGGCCGTCCGCTCCATCCCGCTCGTCATCACGTACACGAGCGAACTCGCCCCCTTCCTGTCGCAACTCGGCTTCTCCCATCAGGAAGGAACGCTGATGCTCCTTCGCGTTCCCATAGAGTACTCCTGACCATTTTATGAACGCGGGACTTTTCTCCGATCTGCCCGGCGCACTGGCGCATCTCGTCTGGCCCTGTTCGTGCCCCGTCTGCGGCGCCGTGGGCGTCGTCGCATGCCCCGAGTGCATCGTGAAGATTCTCGAACCGCCGCTCGACGAATGCCTCCTGTGCGGCGGCGGCGCGCCGTGCGCATCCCACCCCGGCGCGCCCTGGCTGCGAACGGGCGGATCGCACGAAGGCGTCAGGCGCGATCTTGTCCTTCGGCTCAAATACGGCGGCGAACGGAGGCTCGGCCGGGAAATGGGGGAGGCGCTCGCGCGCGTGTTTCCCAAGCCGGAGGTCGACGTCCTCGTTCCCGTCCCGCTCCATTCCGAAAGCAAACGGCTCTACAATCAGGCGTCCGTTCTGGCCGAAGGAATGGGACGAATATGGGATATCCCGGCCGCGCGCCTGCTCGAATGGTCCGGACGGCAGGAAACGCAGACGAAAAAACACGCCGCGCAGCGCAGAAAACTGGACGCAAACGCCCTCCGGTGCAGAAAAGGCGCTATCGGCCGCGTGCTCCTGGGCGACGACGTCTGCACGACGGGCTCGACGCTCCGCTGCGCCGCCGAATGCATCCGTTCCTCCGGAGGACGCGTGATCGGAGCGCTGACATGGAGCCGGAGCGGTTAAAGTGACGCCCGTTCCGGCCGATACATGATCCAGAGATAGTGAACATAGGGGTGAGTCCGATGATTGATAAGATCTCCGGCGTGTACGGCGCAACACCGGTAAACAAGATCAACATCAAAAAAGGAAGAAGCGACAACGCTTCGGCGCAGGCATCCGACGGCGTCGAATTCAGCGGATTCGCGAAGGAGCTTGCGAAGGCCGCTCAGGAACTCAAAAAGCTTCCCGACGTCCGTGAAAACATCGTCGAAGGATTCCGGAAGCAGATTCAGGAAGGTACGTACGCGCCCGACCCGGACAAGGTCGCCCGGAGCCTGATCGTCGCGGGACTCCTCGACAGCGGGGAGTGACCCTCTTTGAGACCCGCACATCTCATTGACGTCCTCCTGCAGCAAACCCAGGCCTTGCAGGAGACGCTCGATGTCGCTGTTCGACAACGCGAGGCGCTCAAGAGCGGGCGCCTCGATTTATTGCAGGGGCTCATGAAGGAACTTCATGACGCTTCTTTTCGTGCACAGGCGCTTGACCGCCGACGCGAACTGGCGGCCGCCTCGCTCGCCCGGACGCTCGGAGTCCATCCCAGGCTTTCCGAAATTCTAGCGAAGCTGAACGAGGGCGAACGGGAAGCGCTCTCCTCCGTGGCAGGGAAATTCAGCCTTGTCGTGCGAAAACTCCAGGCGGAAATGAAAATCATCTCGAGGCTTGCGGACGAGTCCCAGCGCCTGGGAGACCTGATGCTTTCGGAATGGCGCCGAATGGAGAACGCCTTTTCTCCAAGCGGCGGCTTCGACCTCAAGGGATAGGAGTGGACCTCCATGATAAACAGCTTTTTCGGCCTTGAACTTGGGAAACGCGCCCTCGATTATTTTCGCAGGGGCATGGAAACGGCCGGACACAACATCTCGAACGCCGACGTGGAAGGGTACTCCCGCCAACGGGTCGAAGTCTCAACGACCGATCCCTACACCGACCCCGGGCTCGCGCGTCCCGCCATCCCCGGACAGATCGGCACGGGCGTCAAGATCGACGCGATCGTTCGTCTGCGCGACGAATTTCTGGACGTCCAGTATCGGGAAGAGAGCACGGTGCAGGGGTACTGGGACGCCATTTCCTCGGCCCTGGATACCGTCGAACTCTATGTCAACGAACCCGGCGGAAAGGGGCTCAAGGCGAGTCTGGATTCGTTCTGGACCA
>CALMZW010000305.1 GCA_937870605.1 uncultured Synergistaceae bacterium | reverse complement strand
GGAGGCCTGTCTCCGATCCGGAGAGGCCTCCCGCTTTCGTCTGTGCTCGTCGCGTACGCCCTAGAGCGCCGCTTTCGCCGCTGTCGTGACCGCGCCGATCATGGCGTCGAGCTGCGATGCCGACGTGTTGATGTTGAGCGAGTACGCGACGGTCCGCTCGAGGATGCGCTCGGTGATCTCCCATTCGACAGGGCGATACTGCGGCATGTCCTCGGCGTAGGGACAGTCGTGCGGGCAGCGGATCCTCGACCACATCTGCCCGTCCCGGAGCGTCCGCCAGTGTTTCGCGAAGTGCCACGTATTGCCGGAAAGAATCCCGCATCCGAAGCCCTTCTCCTTCGACGCCTTCTGGAAGCGTTTCGCCGCATCCGCATCGGGGAGGATGAACGCGACCTGCGTGGCGATCTCGCCGCTCCGGTCCGGGAGCGTTCGCAGCGCGAGCCCCTTGACGTTTGCGACGGCCTCCAGGATGCGCTTTTTCGTTGCGCGAAGCGCGTCGACGGCGCCCTGCATCTTCGAGAGCTGCACGAGCCCGAGCGCCCCCTGGATCTCGCTCATCCGGAAGTTGAACCCGAGGCACGCCTTCCCCTCGGCGCCGCGATCGATGGATTTATCGTGAATGTGCCCGTGGTCGTGGTAGTATTCCATCTTCCGGTACAGCTCCGTGTCGTTCGTGACGATGAGTCCGCCTTCGCCCACCGTGATGAGCTTGTACGGGTCGAGGCTGTAGGCGCCCCATCGCGCCATCGAGCCGACGAAGCGCCCCTTGTACGTCGCCCCCATCGCCTGGCACGAGTCCTCGATCAGGTCGAGACCGTACCGCTCGCAGAGGGACGCGAACGCGTCCATGTCGGCGGAGGCTCCGTACATGTGGACCGGCATGATGGCCTTCGTCCGTTCCGTGATGCATTGTTCGGCGGAGGCCGGGTCGAGGTTCAGGCTCTCGTCGATATCGGCGATGACGGGAATCGCGCCGCATTCGAGGATCGCCTCGACGCTTGCGATGAAGGTGAACGCGGACGTGATGACTTCGTCGCCCGGGCCGATTCCCATGGCGCGAAGCGCGACGTAGAGCGACGCCGTGCCGCTGTTGACCGCGAGCGCGTGTTTCGTCCCCATCATCGCGGCGACCGCGTTTTCGAATTCCTCGACTCTGTAGACGCCTCCGCGCGTATCGTTGAACGAGTACCGGTGAACCATCTTGCGCTTCAGGCAATCGGCGACCGCGTCGATTTCCCTCTGGTCGAACATCTCGAATCCGGGCATTTAGAAAACCTCCTCATATATGGCGATGCAATCTTTTTCGGTGATATCCCTCGGGTTATTCGCGATCGGGCGCGCGACGCCCATCGCCTTGGCCGCCATCGTCGCGAAGCGCTCCTTCGCGATTCCCGCGCCGAGATCGCGCAGCGTCCGCGGAAGGCCGAGATCCGCGACGAGTTCTCCGATCAGGTCGGCGCACAGGAGCGCGCCGTCACGTTCGGGAATGTCGTATGTATCTCCGCCGAGCAGCGCGGCGGCCTCGGCGAAGCGCTCGGGCGACGCGAACGCGTTGAAGCGGGCGACGTGCGATAGCAGCAGCGCGTTCGAGACGCCGTGCGCGACGCCGAACATTCCCCCGAGGGGGTAGGCGAGCGCGTGGCATGCGGTCACTCCTGCGTTCGCGAGGGCGACGCCGCCGAAAAGCGCGGCAAGCATCATGTTTTCCCGCGCCTTCGCGTTCGCGCCGTTAAAGGTCGCGACGCGCAGGGACGTTCCGATCCTGCGGATCGCCTCGCGGGCGAACATGTCGCTGAACGGGGAAGCCTGTCGGCTCGTGAAGGCCTCGAGCGCGTGCGCGAGCGCGTCCATCCCCGTCGACGCGGTGACGGACGGCGGCATCGACACGGTGAGATCCGGGTCGAGAAGCGAACAGTCCGGGTAGAGAAAGTCACCGTTGATGCCCCCCTTGACGCCGTCGCTCCGGCGGATCAGGACGGCCGTGAACGTGACGTCGGAACCGGTTCCCGCCGTCGTCGGGATCATGATCTTCGGATCGCCCGGCTTCGTCACGAGTCCGAGCCCCTGATAGGCGGCCGCGGAACCTTCGTTCGTCGCGAGAACCGAGACGGCCTTCGCCGCGTCGAGGCAGCTGCCGCCGCCGAGTCCGACGACGACATCCGCTCCTTCGGCGCGCGCGATCGCGGCCGCGCGGTCGACCGTCTCGACGGACGGCTCCGGTTCGACTTCGGAAAAGACCGAAACAGCGCATCCGGCCGCGCGGAGTTGTTCCGCGATCCGGTCGGCTATCCCCAGCCGGAGCATTGTCCCGTCGGTTACGAGAAGCGCGCGGTTGCCGCCGAGCGCCTTCGCCTTTTCGCCGACGAGCGACGAAACCCGGGACCCGAAAAGAATCCTGCCTGCCAGAAACATATTCCACTGCATGGTGTCACCTCTTCATTTCGGATATATGCATATACAGTTGCGTTATCGGGCGCGGCGCGACCGGAGGCGTTCCTCGCACGCGGCCACGTCTTCGGGACAGTCGATCTCGATCGTGTCGCGCCCGCACGGGACGCAGCGGATCGGATACCCCATTTCGAGGACGCGGAGCATTTCCAGGCTTTCGGTCCGCTCGAGCGGCGTCTGCTCCCATTTCATGAACGAGAGCAGAAAGTCCCGCCTGTAGGCGTACGGGCCGATGTGCTTGTAGTAGTCCGTCGCCGCGTTCCTCGGGTAGGGAATCCGGGACCGGCTGAAGTAGAGTGCGCGGAAGGAACGGTCGAAGACCATCTTGACGACGTTGGGACTGTCGATTTCTTCCTCTCGGTCGATCCGTTTTGCGAGGACTGCGATCGGACAGGACGCATCCGCGCGCAGCGCGTCGACGAGCGGCGAGATGAAGTCCGGACCGACGAACGGATCGTCGACCTGGATATTCAGGACGATCTCCGCCTCGCAGCGCTCCGCGACCCAAGCGACGCGATCTCCGCCGCTCGGCAGGTCGGGCGGCGTCATGACCGCCTTTCCTCCGTGATCGCGTACGATTTTCGCGATGCGACCGTCGTCGGTGGCGACAACGATTTCGTCGAGCCCCGGCGTGGCGCGAACGCCGTCGAGAACCCGGAGCACCAGCGGGATGCCGTCTATGGGTACGAGAGGTTTTCCGGGAAGACGGGTGCTTCCGTACCGGGCGGGTATGACAGCGAGAGTGGACATGATCCGTTCCTTCTTCCTGATCGGGGATTTTTCAAACTCGTCATGAGTATTATCCCCGCGGTCGATTCCGATTGGCCTTCCCGATCGGAGTGTGTTTCGCGCATATCTGCGGGAATGGAGCTGGACAAGGCGGGGAAGAGTCCGTAATGTATTGAATGAAAAAAACAGGGCGAAACGCCCTGTCATGGAGGGATCGCATGTACCCGACGCTGGCGACTGTTTTCGGCATTCCGCTTACATCCTACTACATCCTCTGGACCCTTGCGCTGTGCATCGGCGTGCTCTGGACGCAACGGCGCGCGGTCCGGAATTTCGGCGTCGACATCGACGCGGTATCGTCCGTCATCACCTGGTCATTCGTTGCGATGCTGGTCGGAGCACGAATCGGCGGGTATTTCGACAACTGGAGTTTTTACGCGGCGCACCCCGAACGCATCTGGATGTTCTGGGAGGGAGGGCTCTCGTCGACACCCGCGTTTCTCGGCGCGGGGATCGCCGGGATTCTGTTGTGCCGCAAGAACGACATCCCGGTCTGGAAGCTCGCAGACGCCGCGAGCATTCCGGCCGCCGCAACGTATGTGGTCGGCCGCGTCGGCTGTTTCCTCAACGGCTGTTGCGCCGGCTTTCAGACGTCATGCCCTTCCGGAGTCCATTTTCCCTCCGATCCTCACGGAGTCTTCCGGCATCCGACGCAGCTCTATTACTCGGCTATCTCCGTCGGGATCGTGGCGGTTCTTTTCCTCGTCGAGCGTCGCATGCGCCGTTCGGGAAGGCCTCAGGGAGCCGTTCTCTGGCCCATCTTCATGGTTCTTTTCGGAGCGATGCGCCTTGGAGTCGACATGCTCCGGGAAGGGGACCGCTTCTTCGGCCTCCGCGTCGGACAAATAGTGGGCGGCGGCGTTTTGGTTGTCGGTCTCCTCTGGCTTGCGCACACGCTGTTGCGTCGGAACGCCCCGGAGCGTGACGCCGGTGAATGAACCGCGGGAAGGCGTCATGTCCAAAGCCCCGGAGAGGATCGGTATTTCGGCGTATGATACTCCTGTGGGTATTTCGCGATGTCCGTGGCATCCGTGGGGACTATGCTCTCGTCAGGGAGGTGGGGCCCATGGACTTCAAGTCCGTTTTGTTCCTGCTGGTGACAACCATTCTCGTTTTCGGCGCGGCTCCGTTCCTTTTCCCCGCGAAAAACAGGACGTAAGCTTCGTCTACACGAAGGGAGAACGCTCGTGAAGGCCTGTCCTGACGACGTCCTCCCGGTTCTTGCGTCATTCGAGAGAAAAGGATTTCGCGCGTACCTTGTCGGAGGGAGCGTCCGGGATTTGTTCCTGGGGTTCCCTCCGTTTGATTTCGATGTGACGACGGATGCGCCGCCCGAGGCGATCCCCGAAGTCTTCCCCGAAGCTCGTCGCGTCGGTCCGATCAAAGCTCCCGTCTTCATCCTTCCCAACCGGACGGCTCCCGTGGAAATAACGTCGCATTACGGGCGGTCGCTCTCAGCCGATCTTTCCCGCAGGGATTTCACCGTGAACGCGATGGCGCTGGATATTCGCGGAACCCTCCACGATCCGCAAAACGGATCCCGCGACTGCGCGCTGCGTGTTCTGCGTTTCTGCGGAGAGCCTTCGGAGCGAATCAGGGAAGACCCCGTGCGAATCCTCCGGTTCGCCCGGTTTTCCGCCGTTCTTCCCGGTTTCTCCCCCTCGCCCGAAGGATTCGTTCCCTGCCGCGCCGCATGCCGGGATCTTGCGCGAATCGCCTCCGAACGCCTGACGGCCGAGATACGGAAAGGCTTTTCGGGAGATCCCGTCGTGTTTCTTGACCTTCTCGACGAAACGGGCGCGCTCGGCGAGATCTTCCCCGAAGTCGCATCCCTTCGGGGGGAGGAGCAGGACCCGGCTGTCCACCCTGAAGGGGACGCGTTCGCGCATACGCGGAAATGTCTTTCCGTCGCCCGGAGCCTGCCCTGCGACACGCGACTTCGCCTTGCCGTGCTTCTCCACGATATCGGGAAGCCGCGCAGCCGCAGCGTCGGCGACGGGACAGTCCGTTTCCCCGGTCATGAGGAAGCCGGCGCCTTGATGGTTGAGGAAATCTTGCACCGGCTGCGCTTTCCGGTGAAAGAGGCCCGGGAGGTAACCGCTCTTGTTCGCCGCCACGGAATCCTTCTCCGGGACGCCTCGGCCGAAAGCATCGCCGGGCTGTTCTGCGAGTACGGAGCGGAATGGCTCGACCTGCTCTTTTTGACGGCCTGGTGCGATATGTTGGGGGCCGGCGGCGTGCGGGAGGCATGGATCGCCAATCGCAGGAAAGCTCTCGGAATCGGCATCCGTGCGTTGCGGGAGCGGGACGTTCTGCCCTCGGGCGCGGCGCTCGGCGAGTTGACCGGAGAGGAAGCGGGGCCCGCGTGGGGACGTGCGCACCGCAGACTTCGCGTGTGCTACCTTGCCGATGAAGCGCCCGACGATGCATTTTGGCCCGAAAGAGACAAGCAGTAAACATTCTGCTATAATACACATACAAAGTTCGATGATGTTCGGTCGGAGGGATGGATCATGAGTCTGGGGATGCGGATCAAGACCCTCAGAAAGGCTGTGAAGCTCACGCAGCAGGGGTTGGCGGAGAAAACGGATGTCAGCCGGATTTACATCCAGGCGCTCGAGAGCAACAGGCGGATGCCCTCGATGAAGCTTCTCGGGCGTCTGGCGGAAGCGCTGGGCGTCGAGGTCGAGGATCTCGTCAAGGCCATTCCCGGCGAAGCGGGCGGCCGGGTCCATCTCGAGGAAGTCCTGGATAACCAGCATCAGGTGGAGATCTGGTATCGGAGCAAAAAACTCTCACACAAGGAACTGCAGTTCGTCCAGCGACTGATCGACGCGGCTCTGACGAAGTGGGAGGGAGAAGAGAGCACGGAGGCGTGATTTCTCCCGCAAAAGCCGCCTCGCCGTTCGATTTTCCCGCTCCTCCCGAGTTTTTTCCATCCTGGGTGCGGGAGGAGTCGGCGCCGTGGCGAGGCCTGAGCGATTTCGACATTCTTGTGAAGGCGGAAGAGAACTCGGGCAAACGCATCGAAGTGCGCCGGGAGGTCATGCCGTCGTCCCTCTGGGGATTGCACGTCGCCAGGGGAGAACGTGTGATGATTTTCCTGAACGCCGCACTGCCGCCCTTTTGGCGTCGCTTCGCGCTCTTTCACGAAATATATCACGTGTTGCATCATTGCATGGGGGAAGACTTCTGGAGCAGGACGGCGACTCCCATGTCGAGTTTCGAGCACCAGGCCGACCTGTTCGCGTGGGGCGTGCTCTGGCGGGAGTGGCAGGAGGG
>CALMZW010000304.1 GCA_937870605.1 uncultured Synergistaceae bacterium | reverse complement strand
GTGCTTCCACCGGAGGGCGGCGACGACGAAACATCCGGACCCGAGTTTTCTGGGACGACTGTACGCCGTCCTTCTGTCGCGAAAGAACGCTCCGCCGTCGGAGAGCTACACCGCGCGGCTGATCGCAAGCGGCCTGTCGCGCGTCGCCCAGAAGGTGGGCGAAGAAGGGGTGGAAACGGCTCTGGCAGTTGTCCAGGGAGACGCCGGACGGATCGTATCGGAATCGGCGGATCTGTTCTATCACACGCTCGTCGCGCTGATCGCCTCAGGCGTTCCGCTGACGGACGTCATCCGCGAACTGGAAGAACGTCACTCCGCCTCTCCGAAAGGCCAGAGCACGCCTCGTCCTCCCTCTCCGGAAATCGCCAGCCGAAGCTCCTGAAACGTCGGGGCCTCCATACGATACGTGCTCGCGAACGAATACCCCATATCCTCAAGACGATGCGCATCGGACGACCGCAGGATCGTTCGATGCGCATATTCTTCTTTCAGCCGCGCGGCCTCGTCAGCCGTCAGGCGGCGGGAAAATTCCAGCGCGTCGGCCGGGAAATCGTCGGGAATGGGACCGAGAACCTCGGGGTATGCAAACGAGTGGCGATCGATGTGCGCCAGGAACGCAATTCCGCCGCGCTCGTGCGCCATCTCAACGACTTCGTCGACGGAATAGCCGACCCCCTGCACGAGAAGAATCTCCTCTTCCCGAACGATGTTGTTCCGCTCGTCCACGACAATCTGCTCCCCGAACACGTCGGAACGGTTCTTCACGGGCGGCATCCGGAGCCAGAGCTGACGCTGCATTGCGAAGGCATCCTCGCACGTCCCGAACAGACAGACGACATGAATATCCTCCGCCGTCTGGACTTCCATCCCCGGAAGCACGACCAGTGGAGTTCCTTTCGCCGCGCCGATGACGGCCGGGCAGTTGTCCGCAGCGTTATGGTCGGTCACGGCAATGATGTCGAGTCGTTCCTCAAGCGCGCGCGCCACGATATCCGGCGCCCCCATCTCCAGTTCCCCGCACGGCGACAGAACGGTGTGGATGTGGAGATCGGCCCGAAACAGCCGGAACGCGCCGGTAGCATCCGTGGGACTCATACGGACCCGCGAAGCCCCCGGGCGTGCAACTGGGCGCACACATCGAACGCGGACGACGCGCATACGCCGAGAAAAAGCGACTCTTCGCGGCATTTTTCGATAAGGTCTTCGTTCGGCCTTCGTCCGGACGCCAGGATGATTCCGGATACCTCACGCAAGACGGCGACGGCCGCGACGTTGAGGTGAACCTGGATCGTGACCCACACCATCCCGGGAGCGGCTTCCGCCATGATGCAACTCAACAGGTCTCCCGTAACGCCGCCCGTGACGTCCCGTTCGGGAACTCCCCTGACGATCACCTCAAGTTCGGGAAACTCAGACAAATCGCTGATCTTCATGATCGTGAATCACCTGCGATCGGAAGGTATGCGGGATCTTTCCCGAAAGCGAGTGGATCTCGGCGCTCAGGCCGTAAATCCGTTCGCGGAGCTTGAAAATGCAATCCGTCATCTCTCCGTGCCCCCGGACGATATCCTCGGACAGCGCCCTGCACGAGGGTCTGCCGCAGGAGCCGCAGTCGATATGGGGCAGCTCCGAGAAGATCGCGTTCATCGTCCGGAGCTTGTCCATGGCTTCCTTGAGGTTTTCCGCCAGCGGTATCCGCTGTTTCGCCGTGAACGGTTTCTCAAGCCTCCAGACATCGGACTCGAACCTCGATGCGGCCGCGAGTCGTTCTTCGTCCGTCGGCGTCCATTCAAACTGGATGCTGTCCAGGCGAAGCTGGGAGAGAAAACGCGACTCGGACGTCCCCACACCGCCGATGCATCCGAGGTCGCACGCCCGGCATTCGATATAATCCACGCCGGAAAGACGCCCGAGTTCCAGCTCGGTCAGAAGGTCCTTCGTATTCCGCAGTCCGGAGACGGAAATCGTCGTCAGCGGACGCTCCGAAAAGGCCTGGATGTGCCGGCACTCGCCACCCGAGACGGACCAGTGCAGCCATCGCCGGTTCGGCTGCGCCGGAAGCGATCCCGTCACCTTCGGACTCCCCGCGAGAATATCGCGGATCAGCCTGCGGACCGAAATCGAATACGACATCGTGCTCTTTTCCCGTCCCTCCGGCGCATGGACCAGCGTCGTCTTCGCAGGGCACGGAACCGCCATCGTAACGGGATCGTCCCGTCCCGTCTTCTGTTTCCACAGGAGCACTCCTATTTCGAGAGGAGATTCTACGGGCACGATGCGCCCGACAAGCTCGGGGAAATTGATCTGAATGAGCCGGAGAACGGCGGGGCAATAAGTCGAAATGAACGGGAGCCGTTCGCGGCTTTCCGTCTCGAGAAGTTTCGCGATCGCGTAGGCGGTGATATCGTACGCGGCCGCCTCGTACTCCGTCAGGTCTTCGATTCCGGAACTCTGAAGCGCCTCTTTCATAAGCGCCGGGCGTGCATAGGCTCCGACCTGGACGTAGAACGTCGGATCCGCCATTAGGACAAGATTCTTCTGTGCGCGCAACAGCTGCCAGTCATCCTCGTAGAGCTGGATCGCCTTCTCCCTGCAGACGCGAACGCATTCGCCGCAATCGATGCACAGTTCCGGAATAATGCGGACAAGGCCTTCGGAGACGCGCAAGGCTTCGGTCGGGCACGACTTGATGCACTTCGCGCATCCGCGACATCGCGCTTCCTGAACGATCACTCCGCCGGACACGGCTATCCCTCCTTCACGGGTTGCTGAACCGGATCACTCGGGAACCGGATAACCGCAAACAGGGACGTCCCCTTTCCGACTTCCGACCGGACATCCAGGCTATCGGAGTTCCGCTTCATGTTGGGCAACCCCATGCCGGCGCCGAAACCCATTTCCCGGATTTCGTCCGTTGCCGTGGAATACCCTTCCTTCATGGCGAGAGGGATATCGGGAATGCCCGGCCCCTCATCCCGGACGAAAAGCTCCAGGCGATCCGGAAACACCGACGCGGTGATCTCTCCGCCTCCGGCGTGAATGACGAGGTTCATTTCCGCCTCATACGCAACCACCGTCGCCCTTCGAGTGATATCCGACGGGATCCCGAGCATCTTCAGAACCGACTTGAGTTGCGTGGAGGCCTCCCCGATCGCATCGAACACCCCGCCCTGCACCACGTACCGTTCAACGTAGGGTTGGGGACCCACGCACTACACCTCGCGATCAGGAATGCTACAGGGAAGCAAACCCTCGCGGTACAGGATGCCGCACGTCTCGAACATGCTCAGACGGCTGAGAATCACGGGAATCTTCACCTGGGACGCCAGTGCGATGGCCGCATCCTGCGGGCGCTTTCCGCGCACGAACACGACAGCGGGAATATCCAGCATCTGCGCCGTCCGCATGATCTGGACGTTCGTCAGTCCGGTCAGAAGAAGCGATCCCGGACGGGCGAACGCAAGAACATCGCTCATGAGATCCGAACCATAGGCGTACTCCACGTCTATTGCACCGATCAGTTCCTCGCCGTACAGGATCTCGGCGTTGGTGAAACGGACTACGTCAACAAGCTTCATGTCCCAATCCTCCCCGATACGATATGTCGGTCATACGATAGTCAGGTCAATACGCGGTCTCCCACGCGGGGACGTCGAACTCGGCTTCCTGCCGCCATGTTTTCGACGAGGCGCGGTACACGCGCACGCTCCTCATCTGGGGCCGGTGCGTCGCCGGATTGATCGAAAGCATTTCCTTGCCGAACGGAATGCCGCTCATCGTCGAAAGACTCACGTCGAGCGACGCTCCGGATGCGTTCACGCGCGAAAGCGCGGCAATGATCCAGCGGGCGCATGCGTACACGCGCGCAGCGGCGAGAAGGTCCTTCGGGCGCTCCCCGAAATCCAGGCGCAACCTGCGGGATAATTCCAGAAAGGGAGCGTGTCCCGTGGGGTTCTGACTGACGACCGTCATCCCCTCAAACAGGCGGATCAATTCCTCCCGATCGCTCGCATTCCAGAACTCCACCGTAATTCCCGACCGGGCGCTCACATGCCACAGATCCATGGCGGACATGGAACCGAGCCAAACGACAACCGCCCCGGCGCCGCTGTCACGAATCTCCTGCATGACGAACTGGAACGCATTCTCCCCTTGCCCGGGGAAAAAGAGCGGAAAGACCGTATAACCGGACTCTTCGAGGAACTTGCGGGTCAGAGAAGCGCCGCGACGGGAGTCCTCCCCCAGATTGTCCGAGAGAATCGCAATCGTGCTCCCCTTCGGCAGATGCAACGCAGCATATCGGGCGAACGCGTTCGCCCTGAAATCCTGAAAAAAATCGAGCGCATAGAGCCTTGGCGCGTCACGCGGAGAAAACTCCACGCGCTCGCCTCCGGCGAGAACAACAGGC
>CALMZW010000303.1 GCA_937870605.1 uncultured Synergistaceae bacterium | reverse complement strand
GCGGCCGTCCTTGCGGCCGGGACGGGGTGCCTGCTCGACTGCTGCGCCGATGCGGGCGCGTGCGACTGGTCGCTCGCCGCGCAGTTCCGGGCGGGCGGTTTCACCGTCGGCGTCGCGAGCGGCGGCGCGTCCCCGTCCGGCGCGGCGGCCCTCAAGGAGCGGCTCCGCGCCTTCCTCGAAGACAAGCCCGCCGACGGGAATTCGCGCTCATGATGTCGGGCGGCAAACAGACGGGCCGCGCATGCTCCGGGCGCTCCCCGGCGCAAGGCCGAAAACCGGCCGCGCACGGAAACGACCGATTCCAAAACGATGCGCCTTCTCCCTATTCTCCTGCTATACTTTTCCCCGTATTGCCGGATTTTGGGATACTGTATATAGTAGAGACGCCTTCATGATATTGTCTTCACATATCAGCCGTCAAAGGGGATGTTCCGCGTGTCGCTCAAAAGCAGCATTTGCATCATCGCCGTCGCCCTACCGCTCTCGGCGGGTCTTGCGCTCGTCTCCGGCCGCTCCGTCATCGTCTCGTGGGGATGCGTCGCCGCCGTCATAACGATCGCCGTCTTCATCCTGTACCGTATCGCCGCGGGAATCCGGGCCTTCGCCTCCGTCGCGGGGGCGCTCTCCTCGGGGGCGGTCAACGTCCGCTTCCCCGAAACCGGAACGGCCGAACTGGACGCGATCGGAACCGCGCTCAACGCCTTTCTGGAGCGACGGGAACGCAACACGGCGCGCCTGATGCAGACCTCCGACCGCCTTGCCGGAAACGCCGGCGGTCTGGCGACATCGGCTGAAAGCTTCGAACACTCCATGCTCGGCCTGCTTCACTCCCTCGGACAAGTCCGGGCGCTCTCCAAGACGAACAGCAATGATATCGACGCGACCTCCGATACGGCGTCCGCCATCTCCGCGGGAACGCAGAACGTGGCGTCCGTGACGGCGACCATGTCCGAACACGCGATACGCCTCAAAGACCGCACCGAAGCGGCGCAGGGCGACGTCACCGAAACGGTGGCGCATATCGGAAGCGTGCGGGACACCTTCGGAAGCCTCGTTCAGGCCGTTGACCTTCTCGCCGAACGTGCGTCCGGAATTACGACCGTTCTGCAGGCGATCACGGCCGTAGCGGAACAGACGAACCTGCT
Source organism: uncultured Synergistaceae bacterium (assembly GCA_937870605.1). Taxonomy (GTDB): domain Bacteria; phylum Synergistota; class Synergistia; order Synergistales; family Aminobacteriaceae; genus CALFXN01. The sequence continues at coordinate 1,860 of CALMZW010000303.1, read as the reverse complement.
TGCGCTGAACGCGGCCATCGAGGCGGCCCGCGCGGGCGAAGCGGGACGGGGATTCGCCGTCGTCGCGGAAGAGATCCGGCACCTGGTCACGGACAGCAATCATGCGGCGAAGCAGATCCGCGAGCTGGCGTCGTCGATGCTTTCGGTCACGTCGGATGTCCAGGAACGCGTCAAAAGCGGCGCCGTCCGGATCGAAGACGCCGGGAGCCGCCTGCGGAGCATGGAGTCCGGACTGGAAGAGGTTCTCGGCGCCGTTGCGACGATCGCGTCTCAGGTGGAGCGTGTTGCGGACGTCACCCGGGAACAGGCGGGGTCGACGGAGAACATGGCCGACGCGATGAAGCGACTTTCGAAGGCGACAGAAGAGGTCGACAGCCTCGTCCATGCCGCGACCGAAGAGGCCGGCGGCATCCGGAAGGGGTTCCACGGAATCGTCACGATCTCGGAAGAGCTGAGCGCCGTCTCGAACGAACTTTCGTCCTCGGCGAAGGCGCGCGCGAAGGCGACCGCGCCCGCGCTCGAATCGGGCAAGTAGGAGAAAAACGCGAACCGCGGGGGGAGAAGCCATGACATCCGCGAATGAACGCGAACGCAAAAGCGCGACCGTGCGCGCCCGCATCGAGCCGTCGCTCAAGGAAGCGGCCGAACGCATCCTCGACGGGATCGGCCTCGATCCGACGACGGTCGTCACCGCGCTCTATCGCCAGATCGTCGCGCGCAACGGGATGCCCTTCGAGTTCGAACTGACGGAGGGGAGAACGCGGAAACCCATTCAGGCGGTGCGGCGGGGCGACGCCGAAGAACCCTCTCCCGGGAGAATTCGTGCGGAAGCGCCTGCGGCGGAAGCTCAGCCCGAAACGCCCGAAGAATCACCCCCGCAAGAACCCGTCGTCCGGAAGGTGCGCCGCGTACGGGATTCCGACGACTCGCCGTTGCCCTTCCCGGACTGAGGCCGGCGGGCGACGATGGTTTCGCCCGTTCCGGAATGCGGGCGGGCGGCAGGACTTCAAAGGACACTATTCGAACGGGATGATTCCTCGCAGGCGTTGCAGGACATCCGAAGCCGGGGAGACCTTGCCGTCGGCGATCTCGCGGTCGCCGAACGCGAGATCGTCGAGCAGCGCCGCGCCCTCCGGGTTCCGTTCGTCGGTATGGCTGAAAGCGTTCGCGAGCGCCGGGCGCTCCCGGCAGAACCCTTTTCCGGACCGTGCGCTATCGTTTCGTCGAAGACGCGGACCGTATCTTTCCCCTTGAGCGGCTTCGTCTGCTGTAGGACATACGCCGTGGAACCCGCCTCCCTGCCTTCATAAGCATGGGATGCAACGTCACAATGGTCAAGAATGCGTTGAAAAACAACGGCGTTGGGAACACGTCATTCCGCCTCTTCCGTTTGATTTCCTTCACATACGAGCGTGGCCGGGAGCTTTCGCCCCCGGCCACGCTGTTGTTGCGTCGTCTGTCGCCTGCGTCTTACGCCCGGATCATCACGAGCGTCATCTTGAACGGCGTGAGCGCCTTGAGCGCGTGCGTCACGTTCGCGGGCATGATGATCCCCTGCCCCGCGGAGAGCTTCCGCGGCTCGCCGCCGATCGCGATCTCGACGCTTCCGTCGGTCACGAGAACGAGCGCGTCATAGGGCGCCGTGTGTTCCGAAAGCGCCTGGCCCTCGTCGAACGCGAACGAGGTTACGCTTCCCGCGGGCCGGTCGACGATCGTCCGGCTCACGACCGATCCGGCCTGGTAGGCCGTCAGCCCGCCGATATCGAATGGCGTTCCCTTCGCAAGCGAGTCGTGCGCCATCGGAATCACTTCCCGAGGATCTCGGCCAGATCCTTCTCGACCGTCGTCGTCGGCTGGAGG
>CALMZW010000302.1 GCA_937870605.1 uncultured Synergistaceae bacterium | reverse complement strand
GGCATACGGAAAGAACCCTGCCGCTCGTTCCGGGATGTTTCGCCGGATTGTTCTTTCACAATGCGGGAGATCTGTCCCGTCGGACACAGCCTGCGGTCGATGGAATGGCGTTCAAAAACGGCCCGACTCGGATTCTACCGGACTTCGGATGCAGTCCGGAACCGCAACGGCCGTTGCGGGACCGACGTCCGTGGAAAATATGCACGTTTAACATAATCTTTGCCTTTCCGTTGCCCGATATCCGTTCGCCGACATCATGATGTGTGGTAGAATTTATAGACAATCATGGTGTTAGCGTATCTATTCAGAAGTCGGGAGCGGCTGCCGCGTGCGGAAAGTCCTGTTGTATCCTTTGATCGCCACAGTGTGTCTCGCAGTTCTGATCGTCTTCGTGCCGGGCCGCGGTCCGAATATCGTGCCGGTGGCGCTGTTTTACGAGGAAGCCGATTTGTCGTCGACGATCGTTTCGAGACAGAGCCTCCAGGCCGTCGTTCTCGCGATGGAGTTCTTCAATTCCCGTTCCGGATCTCACACGTTCCTCCCCGTTCCCTTCTCCGGCATCGATATGGAAACGTCCATGCAGGAAGCGGCCTCCAGAAAGGCCGTCGCGATCGTCGGCGGGATCAACACGAGCTTCGCCTCCCTTCTCGCCGATGCGGCGCGCCGCGCCGGGCTGCCCACGATCTGCCTCGCTCCCGGAAAGTATCTCGCGCGACCCGACGACCTCGTCTTCCGCTCGCGCCCCGACAGCGGCGGCAAGGAGCTGGGCCGTACGGCGAAGCGCATGGGAATCCGATCCTATACGGCCGTCGTGAGCGGCTTCAACGTCCGGTTCGTTCAGGATTTCGTCCGGGATTTCGAGTCGGGCGCCGGAATGCCGCCGAAGCGGACGATCTTCTTCAAAGGCGCCCTGGATACGCGCGCCGCCGACTTGGGCGGCGCGAACGCCTCGTCCGACGCCGTTCTTCTCGTGCTGCCCGACTGGCTCGCGGGGATCGCCGCACGCGAGATCAATGCCCAGGCTCCGGAGATGATGATTTTCGCCTCGAACTGGGCGATCTCGCACCGGACGGGGCAGCTCGCCGAATCCCTCGGCGATCGCCTGGTCATCGCGGCGACGACGCATAGGCAATGGGACTCCGCCGGGAACGAGTTCCTCCGGTTCGTCGAGGACACATACGGCCGAAGGCTGACGGCGATCACGCTTTCAACGGGCTACGACACGGTCGCCATGCTGGATGCGGCGATCCGGAACGCGGATTCGAACGCGCCGAAGGACATTTCCGCGGCGCTCAAACGTCTGCGCGCCGTTCCGACCGTGGGGGGCGTCGTCTCTGTAGACGCCAACGGCGATATGCGGCAGTCGGTTTCGCTTTTCTCCCTTGACGGCCGGACCTGGAAACGGCTTCCCGAAACGGCGGAAACAAGCGTGCCGCAAGAGCCCACGCCGGAGTTGCGATGAAACGCCGGACGTTTTCCATAGGCGGCTTCTTTTCCCTGATGATCGCGATCTTTCTGTTCGTCGTGCTCGCGCAGGCGGGAATCTCGATGTATTTTCACATCGCCGGCCGGCTCGATGCCGCGAAGGATCGCGCCGAGACCTTCCAGAAGACCGTCTCCGTTTTGCTGCGCAAGCAGGTGGAGGCCGCGGAGGAAATCATCCGGACCGTCGCCTCGGGAAAGTCCCCCATGCAGGACGCGGGCGGCTCCGTTCTCGTGATCGCACTGATGGACGGGAAGGCCGTTCAGCTTTCCATCAAGGGGTGGCTCCCGAACGGACTCGAGCTGCCGAATGACATTCTGACCCCGGAATGGACGGCGACCGATCTTCTCGACGCCTACGGACGGAATCTCCTGGCCCGTGTGACAAAAATCGGGGGACTCCGCGTTTTCGCCGCCATCAGTCCGGACATGCGGGACTTCGAGGAACTCGCGGGCCAGACCTTTCTCCCGATCATCTTCGACTCACAGGGGCACATCCTCTGGTTGGGCGGCGAGAATATCGGGTCACCGCTGCGCGACCATCTCCGCGCCCGGGGCTTCGTCGCGCAGAAGAAAGTTCCGAACGGAAAATGGACGATTTACCCGTCCCATCAGGGATCCCGCGTAATTATGCGGCAGATCCCCATCGCGTACGATCTTTCGCTGTCCGTCATATATCCCCTGAAGGACCTTCTCGTCCCCGCGTTTTTCGGCGCCCTCCGGCAGTCCTCGATCGCCCTTCTGAGCCTCATGCTCATCGCTCTCTTCTGGTTCTTCTGGCAGCGCGGGGTGTATGCCAGCATCGCCTCGATCGCCTCGCTCGCGGACGAGATGCGCACGCGCCTCACGGAAATCGGCGGCAAGGACGTCCAGGCCGCGAGCGAAGCGCTCTCAACGCTCGCCTCGCGCTTCTCGGGCATGAAGCCGACCTTCATCCGCGAAGTCGACGTCTTCATGCAGGACCTGTACAGCCTCTTCCACGTCATCTCCCGCCAGCAGGAGGAAATCGCCGCCTTCAACGAGGAGACCGAAGCGATGAACCAGGAACTCGAAGAGGCGAACAACCAGCTTCTGCTGCGCCAGTCCGTGTGGGAGCGGACGCTGGACATCTCCCGGATCTTCGCCGGAAACGAGGACATCCTGAGCGGCATCCGCTCGACGCTGTCGGCGATCCGCGAGGACATCGGGGCCTTCGGGGTGCTGGTGTCCTCCGTCGAGAAAGACGTCTTCCGGCTTATGGCTTCGAGCGGCTACGATAACGAGCTTCTCCGGTTCTCGATCCAGAAGGGAGGCATCGTCGCCTCGCAGAGCATCGAGTTCCGGCGACCGATCTGGGTGACGGACGTCTCGAAGAACCCGACGGCCCGGCCCGTGCATCCGAAGGTGCGATGCGAACTGCTGATCCCGCTCTTCCAGGCGGGCGAAGAGGAGGGCGTCCTCGAGATCGCGTTCGACGCCGTGAAGCCGGAGGACCCGTTCCTCATCGAAACGCTGACGCCGGTGGCCGCCTATCTCGGCGGTCTGATCCACGGGGAGAAGATGCGCCGCGAGGTCAAGGGATCGTACGGCTACCTCGCCGAGAAGCTCCAGTTCGTGACGAGCATCTATCACGACGAGACGGCCGCCCATATTTCCCGCATCGGGGAGTACTGCCGCCTGCTGGCATGGGCGGTCGGCCGGGACGTCACGGAGCAGGAGGACATCGCCCTCTTCGCGCGGCTCCACGACATCGGAAAGCTCAAGGTGCCGACCGAAATCCTCTCGAAGCCCGGGCCGCTCACGGCCGACGAGTTCGACGTCATCGTCAACCACCCGTCCTGGGGGGCCGAGATCATCGGCGACGCGTCGTGGCTCTCGATGGCCCGGAATATCTGCATGACGCACCACGAAAAGTGGGACGGCAGCGGCTATCCGCTGGGTCTGAAGGGCGACGAGATCCCGTGGGAAGGACAAATCACGGCGCTCGCGGATATCTACGACGCGCTCCGGTCCTACCGGACGTACAAGCCTCCCCTGACGCACGAACGCGTGGTCGAGATCATCACGAAAGGCGACGGCCGCGTCCGTCCGGAACATTTCAGCCCGGAGCTGCTCGAAGCGTTCCGCATCGTCGAGGAGCGTTTCCCGGACATCTTCCTGCAGCACCGGGACCCCGATGAGGTTTCGCAGCTCGTAATCCCGACGTAACGGGTCGAAAGGTCAGAGTTCCGGGACGACCGCTTCCCGTCCCTCTCCTGTTTCCGGGATGGTCATCCCGTCCCGGATCCTGTAGATCTTCCGGAATGTGGGGATGATCTTTTCGTCGTGCGTCACGACGATGATCGCCGTTTCAAACCGCCGGGCCATCGCGTTCAGGATGCCGATGACGGCGAGCGCCCGCTCGCTGTCGAGCGGAGCGGTCGGCTCGTCCGCGAGGATGACCGGCGGCCGGTTCGCGAGCGCGCGGGCGATGGCGACCCGTTGCTGTTCGCCCCCCGAAAGCGTCGCCGGCATCGCCGAGGCCCGATGCGCGCACCCGAGCGCTTCGAGAAGCTCCCGAGCCCGCCGCCGCGCCTCTCCGTTCGGCTGTCCGGCAAGCATCGGAAGCAACGCCACGTTGTCCGTCACATCGAGAAACGGGATCAGATACGGCGCCTGGAAGATGAACCCGATATTGTCCCGGCGAAGCGCCCGGAGGTCCCGGATCGTCCATCCCCCGTCATAGATCGTCCTGTCGCCGAGACGGATGCGTCCCGACGTCGGTTCGATCACGGCGCCAAGGCACTTGAGAAGCGTGCTCTTCCCCGATCCCGAAGGACCGATCAGACCGACGACCTCCCCCGCCCCGACCTGCATGTCGACTCCCTTGAGCGCGTCGATCGCCGCCTCGCCATGCCCGTATCGCTTCCGGAGCCCCTCGACGACGATTCCCGATCCGGCCATGTCACCCTCCGATGGCTTCGGCCGGATCCACGCGGATCGCGGCCCGGAGCGCTATTCCGCTCGCCAGCAGACAGATCGCGAGGACGATCGCGAGAGCGGCCAGCGAATCCCGGGGGATGAGGAGGACATGTTTCGGAAAGAACGGGGCCCAGAAGGTCGACGCGACCTTCCCCACGGCGAAACCGATCACGCCGAGTCCCAGGGACTGCTGGACGATCATCGCGGCGATCGTCCGGTTTTTGGTTCCGATCAGCTTCAGGACCGCGATCTCGCGAATCTTTCCGAGCGTGAGCGTGTAGATGATGAACGCGACGATGGCGGCGCTGACGATCGCGAGGATCACGAGGAACATGCCGATCTGCCGCGACGACGTGGCGATGAGTTTCCCCACCAGGATGCCCTCCATCTGCGCCGCCGTGTACACCTGAAGGCGCTTCCACCGCCGGATCGACTCCGCGACCTTTTCCGCGGAGACTCCGAGTGCGACGCGAACGAGAATCGCGTTGACCGACGAACTCGATGTCTGCGAGGCGATGACCGCGTCGAGGACATCCGGCGCGCCCGGCCGGTTGAAGACCGGATTGGCGGCCGTCCGTCGCCGCTGCTGGAGAATCGCGTCGCTATCCTTCAGGAACTGGGCTTCCTGCGCGTCCCGGAGGGGGATGAACACCATCGGATCTCCCCCCGAGGACACCATTCGGCTCGTCAGCCCGACGACGACATATTCGTTTTTCCGGATCCGGATGCGTTCCCCGACCCGGAACCCCGCCGCGATGTCGGCAAGCGCCTCGTAATGCCCCCGGGTGATGCGGCGCCCCGCGACGAGACTCCCCGGCTGTCCCGGCTCGAGCGGGATCCCCGGAACGACGCCGACGACCATTGCGCGGACGTCCCGCCCCCGCGCGCCGACCTGCATGGTCACATAGGCGGCGTTCGTCGCGTGGGCGACGCCGGGGACGCCGCGGATGCTCCGCCACAGCGCGTCGTGAACGCCCGAGGGCTCGGCGAAGGGACCGAGCGTGTCCTTCTGGACGACCCAGAGGTCCGCGCCGGTGTTGTCGAGAAGCACCATCGCGTCGTCGACCATCCCCCGGTACACGCCGGCCATCGTGAGGGTCACTCCGATCAGGAGGCCAAGCCCCACCCCCGTGAAGAGGAATCTGCCCCACGAGTGGAGGATGTCCCTTCCGGCGAGGTTGATCATGGCGCCGTCCCCGGAATGCGTTCGACGACCGATATCCTCCGGCCCTCGTCGAGCGGCCTTGCGCTGTAGACGACGACGCGCTCTCCCGGCCGCAGTCCGGCGAGAATCCGGAGGTTCCCGTCGAGGTCGCCTTCGCCCGGCGTCACCGGAGCGAAGCGGGCCTTTCCGTCGTCGTTCTTCCAGACGCCGGTTCGTCCGCCGACGCTCGCGAGACTCGCGGACGGGACCACGGGCGAGGGGGGAAGTGCGGGCAGCGCGATCGTCACTTCGACAAGTTCCCCGATCGGAGGAAGGGGATCGGGAATCCGGTCGAACGTGACCTTCGCGAGCATCTCCTCCGTCACTTCGTCGGCCAGCGGCTCCACCCTGAAGACGCGGCCGGGGAGGGACACATTTCCGGCCGAACGCAGGACGATCGAGACGGGAAGTCCAGGCTTCAGTCCCGACGCGTGCGTCTGGTCGATGCGGACGTGGATCCTGACGCTCTCCGGATCGATAAGTCCGATGACGGGCTGCCCCGCCGATACGGTGCTTCCCGGTTCGCCCTCCCTCGACACGACAAGACCGTTGACGGGCGACGTGAGACGAAGATTTTTCAGCAGGGTGAGAAGCGCTTCCCGTTCGGCACGCGTCCGCTCGAGTTCCTGCCGTGCGGCCGCGAGGTTGGCGCGCGCCGACGCGCTGATAGCCGCCGCGACGTCGCGTTCCTTCCGCCACGATTCCGCGGATTCGAGACTGACGGCTTTCGCGGCGACGAGCTTGTCGAAGCGACGCGCCTGGGAGTCGGCGTAGGAAAACCGCGCCCGGGCGTCGTCGAGCTGCGAGGAAGCCCCCCGCACCGCGGCCTCGGCGCGTCCCGCAGCAGCCTCCTGGGCCCTGATCCTGTCGGGAAGGTCCACGGGGTCGATCTCACCGAGCGTCTGTCCCTCCCGAACCCTGTCCCCCACATTGACGTCGAGCCGCAGGAGACGCCCCGTCACAATCGGTCCGATCGTGTAGCGGCGCCTCGCCTCGACGGTTCCGATGCCGAAGATCGACGGCGTGACGCTTCGTTCCGCGACCGTCGCGACTGTCACCGGGACCGTCGCGAACGGACCGGTTTTCACGGCGACGAACGCGAAGAGGCCTGCGAGCGCCGCAAGGATCGCGAAGAACGCGAGACTGCGTCCGGAGATTCGGATGCGCGCCGTCATGCCGCGGACACTCCCCTGCGCCAGACGGCGAAAACGCCGTCCGCGCCCGCGCCGATATCCCCGACGCGTCCGGACAGCATCGCCTGAATGACAAGCCCCTGGACGCTCCCGACGAGCGACATCGCCGCCGAGCGGGAGCAGATGTCGGGAGACACCAGTCCGAGCTTCTTCGCCTCGTCGAGCTGCACGAGAATCCGCGTCGCGGAGGCTTCGAGAAACGCCGCGACGGCCCGCTTGGCCTCCGTCTCTTCCGTCCGCTGAAGCTCGCTGAACAGAAGGCGGGGAACTCCGGGGTTCGATTCGATGAACCCGACGTGCGCCATGAAAATCGCCCGGAGCGCTTCGAGCGGCGCGGTCTCTTCCCGGACCGCTTCGTCGATACGGGAGAGAAGCCGTTCGGATACCGACTCCATGACCGCCTGCAGCACCGCGTCCTTGGTCGGGAAATGCCGGAAAAGCGCTCCCTGCGTGAGGCCCATGCGCTCGGAGATTGCGGCCGTCGTGATGTCCGCCGGGTTCATCCCCGAGGCGAGGTCGATCACGGCGTCGATGGCGAGCGCCCGTCGCTCCTTCGAAGACCGTCTATTTCCGATTTCCATGCAATCCCCTCCGAGAAAAAAGGTTGGTAAGTAATTGATTACTTACTATACGTCGCCCCCTTCGTTCCGTCAAGCTCCCCGCCTCCATTCCCTATTCACGACGGATACGATACAATCGCCGCACGACTCCGGATGTACGAATGGGGGAAGGGACGCTGCTTCTCGGCATCGCGCCCGCGCTGCGGGCCTTTCGGCACAGGAATTACCGGCTTTTTTACTCGGGGGAATGCATATCGCTCACGGGGCGCTGGATCCAGCGGGTCGCCATGAGCTGGCTCGTCTACGGCCTCACGGGGTCCGCGCTCAGCCTGGGGATCGTCGACTTCACGGGACAGTTCACGGTCTTCGTCTTCGGGACGTTCACCGGGGCGCTCATGGAGCGGTACGACCTCAGGAAGGTCATCCTCGTCTGCCAGAGCCTGAGCATGGTCCACGCGTTCACGATGGCGCTCCTGACGCTCTCGGGGGTCGTGCAGTATCGGCACGTCGTCGTCCTCGCGTTCCTGCTCGGCGTTTCGGACGCGTTCGAGCTTCCGGCCCGCCAGGCGTTCGTCCCGCGGCTCGTCCCGGATGCGAAGGACCTTCCGAGCGCGATCGCGCTCAACTCGACGCTCTTCAACGGCTCCCGGCTCGTCGGCCCCGCGCTCGCGGGGTATATCATCGCGTTCGTCGGCGAGGGAATCTGCTTCGCCCTCAACGGCCTGAGCTATTCGGCGACGCTCGCGGCGCTTCTCATGATGCGGATGCCGAAGGTTCAGGTTTCGCGGGAGAAGCGCGATATCGCGAAGGAGTACCGGGAAGGCCTGCGATACGTCGTCTCGCTGCCGCCGCTGCGGAACGCGATGCTCGGCCTCGCGTTCCTCTCGCTTTTCGGGATGCCCTTCATGACGCTGATGCCCGTCTTCGCGCGCGAGGTCTTGGCCGGGGGGCCGCAGACGCTCGGCCTTCTGATGGCGGCCATGGGGATCGGCGCGCTCGCCGGGTCGCTGCTTTTGGCCGCACGTCCGTCGCCGGACGGACTCGGCCGCACGATGGCGCTCGCGTGCCTGTCGCTCGGGATGTTTCTCGCGACCTTCTCGACGTCGCGTCATTTCGCGCTCTCCGCGCTTCTGATGCTTCCCACGGGCTTCAGCCTGATCACGGCGATCGTCTCGTGCAACACGCTCGTCCAGACGCTCGTCGACGAGGACAAGCGCAGCCGCGTGATGAGCCTCTATGTGACGGCGTCGGTCGGCGGAGCGCCGCTCGGGAGCCTCTTCGCCGGATGGATCGCGTCGCTGTTCGGCGCGCCGCTCACGATCGCGGGCAGCGGTCTGCTCGTCGCGCTCCTCGGCGGCGTGCTGCTCGCCCGCTATCCGGCGACGCTCGCGACCGTCACGGAGATCTACCGAAAAAAGGGATTCATGGAATAGAGGCGGGGATATGGATCGGGGGAATGCGATGCCCGTTACGACGACTCGCCCTGGCGGGCCGGATCCGGCGTCGGACCGTTCGCGCGCAGAAATGCGCGAAGCGCGTCGAGCCCCTCGCCCGTCACGGAGGACACCCGGAAGACCTTGCGGATGCCGCTGTGTATCAGGCTCTTCTCCGCCCGCGCCGTCTTTTCGGCGTCCGCGATGTCGATCTTCGAGACGACGCCCACGGTCGGCGCCCGCATCGACTGGGCGAACCGAGCCGGGAAGGTCCGCTTCCGCGTCGGGTCGGCCAGCAGCAGGATCAGGGAGGCGCGCGTCGACGACGTGATCAGCATGTGATAGAGGTACGGAATCTCGAACGCCTCTCCGGGAGTGTCCACGGCTTCGGCGTGATACTCGACGTTCTGCGTTTTCCGGACGGAGTCCGGCGCGTCGCCGCAGAGATCGAGAGCGCGCAGCAACGTGGACTTCCCGGCGCCGACGGGACCGATCGCCATGACACGGAGCCCCCTGCCGGACGCGCTCATGTCTTCGTCACGCGGCACGGGAAGAAGTCGAGCACGCGCCGGAGCCCTTCGACGGCTTCCGTCAGGGCGGCTTCGACAGCCGCGACGTTGCCGGTGATCATGACGCACCCCGTGAAGCGGTCGACGAATTCGATCGTGACGTCGGCCGCCTTGGACGCGATATCGCCCGCGATGATCGATCCCTCGCCCGGCGTGATCGTCATGATCCCGATCGCGCCGATCCGGTCGACGCCCAGGCTCTCGCACAAATCCGGCTGCGGGTTGGCGATGAGGTGGGCGAGCGTCACCTGCTTTCCCGGGACGTACTCCTGGATGAGGCGCTTCTTTTCGTCCGCGCCCTGCCGGTTTTCCACGGGGTCCATCCTCAGAGGATGACGCGGGGCAGGTCCGGGTGCGGCCCCGTGATCTCCGCGATGTCCACGAGAAGCCCCTTCGGTTCGATGATGCGCCGCGCCGCCTCGGCCGCCGCGTGAACGTCGGAGACGTCCCCTACGAAGCTGAAGAACGCCTTCGCGCCCATGCCGCGCCCGAGACGGATCTCGAGAAGCGAGATGTTCGCGGCCTTCGCCGCGGCGTCCGCGCCTTCGATCGCGCAGGGGGCGGCCATGGTCTCGACGATCCCGATGGCCCGCGCGCTTCCGGGTTCCGTGGCCATCGCCAGCGCCCGGAACACGTCCGGGTGGACGTTCGGCAGGATCATGTGGTCGCTCACGGCCTCGCGCCCGATGCGCACTCCGGCCCGAAGCGACTCTTCGACGGCCCCGACCTGTCCTCCGACGACGACGAGGTACTTTCCGGGGCATATCGGGTGCGCTTCGTAGAGCCTGACGTCGGCGGCCTTGAGCATGGCGTCCGCAGCGAGAATCCCCCGCGCGACGCTGATGAGTTCGATTGTCGCAATCGCCCGTTCCATTGTGTCGTTCACTCCCGTCTTCGCAGGACGACCATCCCGGAAGTCACCGAGACGACGTTCCCGTCGATGGACGCATGAATTTTCGCTCCGAGGACCCCTTCCGGGGGAAGCGCGATGCACGCTCCGGACGCGACCGTCTGTCCTTCCTCCACGACCGGGACCGAGGGCGCGCCGACATGCTGCTTCAGCGGGATGCGCACCTCGGAGGGGTGAAGGAGATCCGGTTCGAACACGCTTTCCCTGTCGTAGACCGAGAGCCCGAGGCGCTCCTTGATTCGGCCGCTCGGCGCGAGCCGGTACTCGCGCAGCGGGTGCGGCGACGCCTCTTTCTTTACGAATGCAGGCGTGACGCCGCTCTCGCGCAGCGCCTTCTTGATCTGCTGGTTGACGCGCCGGGGGCTCAGGCCCATCGGGCAGGCATGCAGCGCGCTGCACAGGTTGCACTCCGAGCAGAGGAGCGCCATCCGGAGGACCTCGCCGTTCCGCGTCCCCGCCCAGGCCATCGCGCGCATGATCTTGTGCGGCTCGATTCCCATGCCGACGAGATACCTCGAGCACGCGACGGTGCACTGGTTGCACTGGCAGCAGCAGACGCGCGCGCGCTTGAGCATCTCCTCGACGGGCATCTGTTCGAGCGTGGCGAGCAGCGAGTCGCGCGGCAGGACGAGGATTCCCTTGGTCGTCTTCGTGACGGGAAAGTCCGGCGTGTCCGAATACCGTCCCATCATGGGCCCGCCGTCGACGAAGACGGCGTCCGCGGGGTCGATTCCGATCCCGCCCGACACCTCGAGAAGCTCCCGGGCGTTCGTTCCGATCGGGGCCCGGAAGAGCGTCGGGCGTCCGACGGCTCCGCCCGTGGAGACGAACGTGTGCGTGACGGGCGTTCCCGCAAGCGCCCCGTGGATGTTCAGGAGCGTCTCGACGTTGTTCACGACGACGCCGACCTCGGTCGGGAGGTGTCCCTCCGGCACGGTCCGGCCAAGCGCGTCGGCGATGAGGATGACCTCGTCGCCGAGCGGATAGTAGTCCCTCGCCTCGAACACGTCCGCCCCCGCGCTCCGCAGCGCGTCGACCGCTTCCGCGTGTTTCGCCTTCACGCAGAACAGGAGCCGCGCGCCGAGCGCTTCGGCCGTTATCCGTCCGGCGTCGACGAGTTCCTTCGCCATCGTCGTCATGAGATGGCAATCCGCGTCGAGCAGCGGTTCGCACTCGGCGCCGTTGATCAGGTACGTATCCGCACCCGTCGCGCCGAGCTTCACGTGCGTCGGGAAGCCCGCGCCGCCCGCGCCGACCACTCCGGCGTCGAAGACCTTACGGATCAGCGTTTTCTTGTTCATGGCGCCTTCCGGTCGTACACGTCCACAGTGTCGACGATGCCGATGACGGCCGCGTCGATGGGGGCGGGAGCGCTCCCGACGGATGCCCGCGCCGTGCTTCCCGAACAGAAGATCACGACCTCGCCGACGCCGGCGCCGACCAGGTCGACGGCCACAACGGTTCCCTCATGCCCCTTCGGGGAGAGCAGCTTCCCGGAATCGTCCGGAACGAGCGTCCGGAGAATCAGCAGCTTGTGCCCCACCAGGCGTTCGTCCTTCCTGGTGGCGACGATGTTTCCGATGACACGGCCTATTTTCATCGAACCAGTCCCCTGTCTTTCAGTGCCTGTAGCGCCTGCAACACATCCGCCGCATCTCCCATGAAGGCGACGGTCGTTATATGCTGGGGGCAGTTGCCCCAAACCTCGCGGGCATCGACCCGGGCCGCTTTCGTCGCGACGTCGACGGCGCTCATGAGCTGCGCCACCTGCCCCTGGACGAGCAGGACCCCGCCCCAGCGAAAGGCGTCCGGGTCCTCGCTCTTTTTCAGCGACATCCGCCGGAGGAGCATCGCCCGGCACTCCCCCGAGGGGGAGAGGATCACCTCGGACTCGAGCATGGGGCGCCCGCGCGGCGCTTATTCCTTCGTTTCGAGATGCGGAAGGATGAACTCGACGTCCGCGTGCGGGCGCGGAATCACGTGAACCGACACGAGTTCCCCGACGCGGCCGGCCGCAGCGGCGCCCGCATCGGTCGCGGCCTTCACCGCTCCGACGTCTCCGCGGACCATCACGGTGACGAGCCCCCCGCCCACGAGCACCTTTCCGATGAGCTTCACGTTCGCGGCCTTCACCATAGCGTCCGCAGCCTCGATGGAGCCGACGAGCCCCTTCGTTTCAACCATTCCGAGCGCGATCTGATCCTGCGACATCTTCATGACCTCC
>CALMZW010000301.1 GCA_937870605.1 uncultured Synergistaceae bacterium | reverse complement strand
CTCACGCAGGTCGATGGCCCGGCGGACCGTCTCGTTGAAGGGGGCGTCGATGCGCGCTTCCTTCTTTGCGACGAGGCGGGAGAGGTCCTTGGGAACCAGTTCGTAATTCTGCGGACGCAGGGCGAGCGGGATGTTGTTCTCGTAGAGCCGCCACAGCGTCAATGTTATTGCCTCCATGTTCACCGTTTCGATCGGGATCCGCAGCTCTCCCGTCGGGGAGAGGAACGTTCCCGACGCGGGGAAGTTGATGGCGGGGTCCATATCGGGGAAGATGAACGCCTTTTTGAATTCCGCTTGCAGGGGCTTCCCCTGCTGGGCGGGAAGTCCTTTCCGGACGGTGACCGTCACCCGCTGGCGCGGCTTGAAGTCCCCCTGGATGGAAAAACCGTTATACTCGGGTTCCACGGAGAAATCCATTTTCGGGGAAAGCTCGATGAACCGCGGGAGCGAACGCATGTCGGGCGGAACCGATGTCGAGAAGAAAATTCCGCTCTTCTCCGGATAGCGGGACTGCGGATTGGCTTCCCGGATGTCCAGCTCCCGAGAGATCGCGAGTTCCTGTTTCACGGGGGTTTCGAGCCCTATCGGACCGACCGATCCGACAAGTCCGGGCGCAATATCGACGACGACTTTCGGTCCCTGATATGATTGTGTCGTCACAACGACGGTCGGGGAGGGGACGGATCCGCGGACCGAGTAGGAAAGATACTGTCCCTTGTCGTTCAGGATGTTCAGGAATCCCCGGATGCGGACGGGCGAGACGGGCATCGAGAACGACAGCTCGATGACGACGTTGTTGTTCTGCGTCAGGTCCACCTGTCGGGCCTTCAGGAAACGCAGGGGATCGGTGTAGAATTCGAACATCTGTCTTCCGGCGATCAGGCGGCCGCTCGCATCGCGCAGATTTTCGTCCACGAGAACCCGGTATTTCGTGGCTCTGGCGAGATTGGTGAGCGGCGTGAAGACGAACGTCGCCGGGTCGGTCCATTTTCCCTCGCCTGCGAGCCAGGGGGTGGCGATCAGCGGAAATTTGTCCGGCGCTGCGGGTTTGTTGACGACGTTCCGGTCGACGACCGGGGCCGAGAACGAGACCCGGATAGTCGGTCGTCCCTGAACCAGCCCCACGGGCGAGAACGATGCGACAGTGAAATCGTTGCCGGCTGCAGGACCCGCGTACAGGGGACACGGGGCGCAGGCCAGGATGATGGAGACGCAGAGCGTTCCAACAAGTTTCAACCAGGTGGACACGGTAAGACCCCCTTCTTTCGTCTGAATGTCATATCCCGATTCGGTTCGTATTATACGCAAAAAAGCTTCGGAAAGGGGTGCACGTCGATGAATTCAAAACCATTCTCCGTGCGGGGCGTCGTTTTCGACCTCGACGGAACGATTGTCGACAGCGAGGAAAACTACTTTCAGGCCGATGTGAGGATCCTCGCGCGCAGGGGAGCGACGCTGACCAGGGAGCACAAGGCGCGCTTCATCGGGTACGGGAATCGGTACATCATGGAACGTTTCATCGGGGAGTTCGGCCTTCCCGACACGCCGGAGAGGCTTCTGGAGGAGAAGAACGAGGAATACCTGGTCCTGGCGCGGGAGAATACCGTCGTATTTCCCGAAATGCGAGCGCTGATCGAGGCCCTTTCGTCCCGCGGAATTCCCATGGCCGTCGCGTCCGGATCGTCGCCGGTCGTCATCTCCGAGATACTCGGGATGACGCGGTTGCGCTCGTACTTTTCCGCGGCGGTGTCGTCGGAAGACGTCCCGAACGGCAAGCCCGAACCGGATGTCTTTCTCGAGGCGGCGCGAAGGATCGGGGCGTCGCCGGAAGAGACGCTGGTCGTCGAGGACGCCGTGTACGGCGTCATGGCGGCGAAAAGGGCCGGAATGCGATGCGCCGTTATCCCGACGCTTCCGGAGCCGCCTCTCGATCCCGCGTTGCTTGAGGCGGACTATGTCGTCGCCGGAGGAATGCCCGGTTTTCGCGCCGCGGACCTGCTTCGCTGGATGGACGGTCAATAAAACAGGCAGCGGAAACCCCGGGAAAGGGCGTCCGCCGCAGGTTGCGCCCGCATTTCGCGGAATGGTCGCTTCGTCCGTCAGGACACCAGTTTCGTGATGTCGGCCGCAAGCCGGGAGATCCACGGAAGCAGCTCGCGGATGACATCGTCCGTAAAACGGACGGAAGGTCCCGCAACGGAAAGACACACCGTCGCCTTGCCCCTGGGGTAGAAGATCGGCACGGCGATCGACGTGATTCCTTCCTCCCGCTCCCCATAGCTGATGGCGTATCCGTTTTCCCGGATGCCGGCGAGATTCTTCAAAAACGCATCCCGGTCGACGATCGTCGCCCCCGTGATCGGGTACGCCTGTGCGATCTCGCGTTCGACGATCTCCGGCGACGAATAGGCCAGAAGGCATTTTCCGGCCGCTCCGGCGAACAGGGGGAAATGATCCCCCGGACGGACCACGCACCGCATGCTGAGCAGACTCGGAACGTGTTCGTAGCACACGCGGCTCTCCCCTTCAAAGCCGTAGAGGGAGACGGCCTCTTTGGTCGCGTCGCGGATCTGGACCATGAACGGATAGGCGACCTTCTGGATGCGGAAGTGCGCCCGTGCGACACAGCCGACGGAATAGGCCCGGCTTCCCAGGGAGTACGTCTTATCGCCGTTGCGGTCCAGGAATCCCATTTTCTGCAGTGTCGATACGATGCGGACGGTGGTGGACATTGGAAGATCCATTTTTCGGGCGATCTCCATAAGCGTGAGAGCGCTTTCGTCCAGTGTGAAACACTGCAAAATGGTCAGGGCGCGTTCCACGGAACGGACGGAATCTCGGGTTGTTTCGGATGCCATGAACGAACCTTCCTTTCAGAAATCGCCACGCAGCTCTGTGTCGCCCCGAAACCGGAAGCGCTGATTTTTTTCCTGACGAAAGCGTCGGATAGGGGCCTTTCGTCCGGAAAACGATAAATACGAATTATATACTATACCGTTTCGCTTCGGGCGCCTTTTCTTCCCGGCCGCAAGGGCACGGTCCCACGGCTTACGCGCGTTCCGTAAAGAACCTGCACGCCGTCTCGAACATATAGTCCGTCGGCGGCGTGACGCCGGTCCAGAGGCGGAATGCTTCCGCACCCTGATACACCAGCATCCACAGCCCCGAGAGCGTCCGGCATCCGCGCTTCTTCGCCTCGACGAGCAGCCGGGTCTCCTTCGGATTGTAGATGACGTCGCACACGACATGGTCCGGTCCGAGGACGGATGTGTCGAAAAGGACATCGTCAACCTTCGGGAACATTCCGACCTTCGTCGCGTTGATGATGACGTCTCTCCCGGCCACGTCGTTCCGGATGGATGCGTCCGTCATCTTCCGAATCGTGCACACGCCGGGGAAATGGGCGTCAAGATGCTTCCTGAAATTCTCGACATGAGGGGAACTCTCGTCGCGGCAAAGCGTGAGAATCGTCCTGACGCCCTTGCTTGCAAGAGAGCAGGCGATTGCGGATGCGGCTCCGCCGGTTCCGAAAAGAACGTATTTCAGGTTCGGAACGTCAAGTTTCATCTGGTCGTAGAGCGACCTCACGAACCCTTCTCCGTCTGTGTTGTGTCCGGTTTTCTTGCCGTCCGCGTCGACGGAGATCGTGTTGACCACTTCAGTGGTGCGCGCCGACTCCGCCAGCGCGTCGAGATACTTCGACACCTTCGCCTTGAAGGGCATCGTCACATTGGCGCCTGCGATATGGAACGCGCCCATGTTCTTCACGACGGTTTCAAGACCGTCTTCCGGGATTTCGTACGGCGAATAGAGGCAATCCATCCCGAGCTTCCGGAAGACATGGTTGTGCATCCACGGGGACGCCGTGAAGCCGAGAGGATTGCCGAAAAGCGCAAAAAACCGCGTTGTGACGCTCGGTACGAAAATAGGTGATTCCTTTTCCGCTGCGATCTTTTCCATTCCAGTCCACTTCCTTATGGTATGGGATGTGCTGCTTCGCCTTCCGCTGCGTCCCGGCCGGCCGTCAACGGACGAGGAACAGCGTTATGATCGGGAAGGCCGTTATCAGAATCAACGCGAGGCCGAAGGCGATCATGAACGGAACCGCCTTCCTCGCTATGTCGAGTACGGGGATGCCCGTTATGGCCGAAGCGACGAAGAGGTTGATCCCCACAGGCGGGGTGACGAATCCGATGGCGAGGTTGACCACGAGGATCATGCCGAAGTGCACCGGATCGAACCCGACCGAGACGACGAGCGGGAGGAGGATCGGTGTGAGGATCAGGATGGCGGGCCCCGTGTCCATGACCATTCCGACCACGAGCAGGAACAGGTTGATGACGATGATGATGGCGATTTTGCTCGAGAATGTGCTCGATATGATCTGGGCGACCGTCTGGGGCGCCTGCATCATCGTGAGGACGCGTCCGAACGCTGTCGCGGTTGCCAGAATGAAGAGGATCGGCGCGTACGTCGCGACGGATTCCTTGAAAATGTCCACGGCGTCCTTGAGCTTGATCGTCCGATAGATGAAGCAGCAGACGAAAAAGGCGTAGAAGACGGAAATGGCCGCCGCTTCCGTGGGGGTGACGATCCCTCCGTAGATCCCTCCGAGGATGATGACGGGCGTCAGGATCGCCCAGAAACTTTCGGAGAAGACCTTCATGAATCCCTTCGCCCGCAGCTCGTTGCAAAACGCGGTCAGCCGCTCTTTGTCCTCTCCTCGGGTCTTGCAGTAGTACCACGCGTAGACCATGAGGCACCCGCCGATCAGAAGGCCGGGAATGATCCCTCCGATGAACATGTCGCCGACGGACACTCCGGAGGAAAGTCCGTAGAGGATGAACGGAATGCTCGGCGGAATGATGACGCCGAGTCCGCCCGACGTCGCCACGAGCGCGGTGATGAATACCTTGTCGTAGCCGAGGCTGACGAGAAGGGGAATGGTCATCGCCCCGATCGCGGCGGTCGTTGCCGGAGCGGACCCGGAAATGGCGCCGTAGAACAGACACGAAACGACGACTGCTATCGGCAGGCCGCCGGTCCGGTCGCCCAGGAAGAAGGAAAACATGTTGAATATTTTCGCCGAGACGCCTCCGCGGGCCATGATGACGCCGGAAAGGACGAAGAGCGGTATGGCCAGGATCGGCGTGGAATCGACCCCGCCGACCATCTGCCGGACGATGAACTGGACGTTTGCGGCGAACGCGGGATCAAGGAGCTTTGGAAGGATCGAAACCATCCCCAGGGTGATTCCCACCGGGATGCACAGAATCAGCCCAAAGGCGAAAACGGAAAAGACGGTTGCGAGCACGATGATTCCTCCTTACGCGGCGTTCTTCCCGGAAGAGCGGAAGAGAAGGCCGAAGAAATTCTGTAGCGTACGGATGATCGCAAGGAAGAATCCCGCGGCTGCGGAACCGTAAATCGTATACATGGGAAGCTCGAGGGCCGGACTGCTCTGGCCGCTCCGGATCATCCCGATGGTGACGTTTACGGCTCCCTTGAGCATATAGACGAAGAAGACGAGCATGATGATTTCGATGAGCGCGAGGTTCAGCTTCTGCGCCCAGCGGGGCAAATGGACCAGCAGCATGTCGATCTTGATGGACGATTTTCGCTTGAGGCAGAAACTCAGGCTCAGGAACGACGACCAGACGAAGAAATATCGCGTGATTTCCTCGGCCCACGAAGGCGAATCGTTCATCACATAGCGCATGAAGACCGAGTACCCCATGACGACGCTGATGAGAAACAGCATGATCATCAGGAGAACCTCTTCGAAACTCTCATCGAACCATTTGAGAACCTTCAATGCCGTAATCCCCCTTCCGGATATGGCGGAGCGCCCGGCTGACCGCTCCTCCCCGCGCTGTCGGGAGCGGGAAAAGCATAACGCGCGCCCGGTTTTGAAAAATCAGAACGTAACGCGTCGTCCCTCTTCGGCGGAGAGATACGCCGCGTAGATGACCCTGATTACGTCGCAGGCGAGTTCGAAGTCGGACAGCGGCTGTCTGCCGGTCGCGGCGCACTCCATGAAGTCCTGGAACTGCCCGGCGTATCCCCGCAGCACCTCTTCGGCGACGAACGCTTTCTGCCAGCCGGTCTTCCCGGGAAGCATCTCGGAAATATATACGTTCTCGAGCCCTTCCTCGTCCAGCATGTAGGTGCTGAGGTTATCCGAAGGGGTGATCCGGCAATGCATGGTCGCGTCGTTGGCGTAGACTTCGACATAGTTCGTCGTGCCTCCGAGCATCGTGTCGCCCGCGATGACGAGCGCCTTCGTCCCGTCGGTGAACGTGATGGCGACGGACGCGTAATCCTCGACGTCGACGGGACGGAACGCGATGTGTCGGTGTTCGTGTTCGCTCAGCGACGGAGTCATGCGCCCCGTGTCGCAGAGAACGCTTCCGACGCCGATGTCGACGCCGCGCGCCCGGGCTTCCTCCCGCTTGAGCCACAGAATTCCGCCGATCGGATGACACCCGACGCGGATCAGCGATCCTCCGCCGGTCTTGTCCCATTGTCCGGCGACGGGGGAGGACGACCCCTTGAGGCTTTCCTCTCCTTTCATGAAGAGGATCCGGCTTTTCTTTGCGCGGATGATCTCCGCCGCCTTCAGGATATTCGGGGAGTACACGTAGTTTTCGGCGTACATAAAGAGACGGTCGCTTCCGGCGAGTGCGTTTCGCATCGCCGCGATGTCGTCCAGAACGCCCCGGTACATGCGTGATTTCGGCACGGTGTCGCCGATCGGTACGGTGTCGCCGGGCGCGCCGAAATATCCGGTGAGCGGCTTTTCGCAGAGAACGTGCTTCCCGGCCTCGATGGCTTCAATGGCGATGCGGGAGTGCAGGAACGGAGGGGTGCATATATCGATCACGTCGATTTCGGGATCTCGCAGGAGAGCCCGGTAATCCTCGTGGTATTCTTCAAAATGATAGAGATCGGCCACGGTCCGCGCTTTTTCGATGTCGATGTCCGCGATGGCCTTCTTGCGGACGGTGAGGCCGGCGACCCTGGAGAACGCCTTGCTGTGAAAGTGCGATGCGAAACCGCTTCCGATAATTCCGACGGTAACTTCTTTCATGGATGTCGTCACCCCTGGTCTTCATTGGGAGGATGAGGAACAAAGAAAAAAGGCGAAGCGATCTTCCGTTTGTCTCGCCTTCGGATATGCGATCGCTTCGCCGTGGAGAAGGTCAGCTCTATCGCGGCGCTATTTCCCCTGGGCCTTTTTGGATTCGGCCACGATGGAATCGACCAGTTCGTTTCCGACCGCGTCACGGACCATCTTGTAGACCGGTTCGGCCTTTTCCTGCATCTTTCCGAGGAGTTCCGGACCGAGGTCGATGATCTCGACCTTGTTCTTCGTCAGAATTTCCACGCGATTGGCGTGTCGTTTGTCGGCCTGATCACGCCCCCAGACGACCGTCTCGCGGCAGGCGTCGTCAACGAGTTTCCGCATGTCGGCCGGGAGGCCGTCGTAGATCTTCTTGCTCATGACGATGCTGATGGAGTGGAAGATATGGTTTGTGTTGATGAGGTACTTCTGCTGTTCGTACAGTTTCCCCGCGACGATCACTTCATAGGGGTTTTCCTGTCCGTCGATCGTGCCCTGCTGCAGGGAGATGTAGACCTCGCCCCAGGGGAGCGGCGTCGGGTTCGCGCCCTGGATGCGCCAGTTCGCGACATGATACTTGTTCTCCATGGTGCGGATCTTCAGGCCCTTGAGGTCTTCCAGTTTGCGGACGGGCTTGTTGGACGTCGTCACGCGGAAGCCCTGATCGCCGTACCCCATCAGTTTGAGGTTGGCCTTTTCGTATTCTTTCGCGATGAGGTCCTTGAAGGGACCGTCGAGAACGGCGCGGGCGGTTTTCGAATCCGGGAAAATGAACGGAAGATCGAACACGGCGACCTTCGGAACGAAGTTGATCTGCGGCGCGGTCGTCTGGAGGACGAATGCGATGTCTCCGGCCTGCGTGCTCTGGGTGAGTTCGCTGTCCTTTCCCATCTGTCCGCTCGGGAAAACGTTCGCGGCGATCTTTCCGCCGGATTTGGTCTGGAGAAGCTCCTTCAGCTTGAGGCTCATCAACTGCGTGACGGTGTCCTCCGCCGAGTCGTTCGTTATGGCGAACGTGAATTCCGCAGCGAATGCGGCGCTTCCAAGAAGGGCAAACAGGATCGTCAGGAAAAGAGCGCAACACTTTTTCACAAACGTCGCCTCCATTTCGTTCTCTTTTCGGCCTGCGCGGAGCAGGCCGGTCCACAAGGAAAACGCTTCTCCGAACAAAGACGAAAACCGAAAAACGCACGGACCGGACAACGTGTCTTCTACGCTGCGGACTCCCCCCTCTTTGTCCCGGATCGCGACGGCCTATGCCGTCTTCACAAATGACTCGCAGTATTTTTTCGCCGATTCCAGACAGCGGCGCGCATGCGTTTCGTATCCGTATTCGGCGACACGCTTCAGATTCGGCAGTTCTATGGAATAGGGCATCGGGGGCATGGCGCCCAGAATCCCAGCGACGTCGATTCCGCCCTCTCCCACGTAGGAGCGTTCTTCCCGCAGGATCCGGGTCATCTCGTCCCTGTCGGCCGGAATGGGACCGGGCGCGTCGCAGAGATGGGCGAAACGGAACCATTCCTTCGGAAGCTTTCTCAGTTCCGCCGGGTCATCCTGCGCCCGCTGGAAGTGGTGGACATCGACCATGAGGCCCGCGTTCGGACGTTTGACCGTCTTCAGAACGTCGACCGCTCCGGCGAGCGTCTTCACGCCCGCGATCGGGACATATTCCAGCTCAACGGTCAGCCCGTACTGTTTCGCCAGATCGCAGAGTTCCGCGAATCTGTCCAGGTAATAGTCCCGCTGCCCGGTCCAGATGCTGCTCAGGACGTGCTTTCCGCCGAGCTCGACAGCCGTCGCCATGGCGGGTTCGTACTTCCGGACATCCATCCCGTCGAATACTCGGGCCAGTTCAATGTCCAGAAGCCGGATTCCCGTTTCGGCGAAGACGTCCTTCGTTTCCTTCATCAGCTGTTTGTTCTTGGACAGATCGTAATCCGGTTCGCCGGGAAGCCCCATGTAGATCTGCCGCATGCTGACGTAATCGTATCCGCAGTTTGCGGCGATCCGGGCTATTTCCGCCGGGGACGTCTTGAGAACTGTCAGTTGCGCAAGGGAAAATCGGAACGGCATGATCGCGCGCGCCTCCGTCACTTCGACTGGGGGCGAGGAATCCCGAAGTCCGCGGGAGAGAACTTCGCGCCGCCCGCGTCGTAGAGGAGCCACGCGCTCACCGACTGGTTCTGCTTGATGTATGCGCGCGCCTTGTCTCCGGTCAGGCCGAGCTTGACGCCGCCCATGCTTTTTGCGAATTCGTCGAATTTGGGATCTTCATAGGCTTTCAGGTACGCGGCCTGAAGCGCGTCGAAGGCCTCTTTCGGGGTTTCCTTTCGCACAAAGACGCCGAAAAACGCGCCCCAGGGGAGATACGGTCCATATTCTTTGTACGCTTCCGTAACGGCAGGGACGTCCATCCCGGGGATCCGTTCGGTGGAAATCATCGCGAGACCGCGCACGGACCCGGACTTGATGAAGTTGGCGGCGGCCAGCAGGCCGACGGCGACGGCGTCGATGTGTCCCCCCATCAGCGCGGTGATGCAGGGGCCCTCCCCGTCGAACTGGATCTTGTTGAACTTCATGCCGTGGATTTTTTCGATCATGGTCGTGGCCACGAAAGCGAGCCCTCCGGGGCCCGTCGAGCCGACCGAGATCGTCTTGCCCGACATCGCGGCGTCGATGAAGTCCTTGTAGGTCTTGTAGGGGGAATCCTTCGCCACGACGACGACGCCGACGTTGGCCATCATGAGCAGGACGGGGTCGAGCTGGTCATAGTCGATCTGGGACAGTCCGGCGACCTTGTAGAGATTGGGATTTTCGGCGCCGAAGAGAAGGCTGTATCCGTCCGCGGGCTGATTGGCGACGAAGGTCGTGGCGATCGCGCCCGTCGCCCCCGTCTTGTTCTGAAGGATGATCGTCTTGCCAAGATGCTGCTGGGCGATGGGGGTGATGGCCCGGGCGACATTGTCCATCGCGCCGCCCGCGCCCCACATGATGTACCCCTGGGGATTTTTTTCCGGGTACGCGGCAATCGCCGAACCTGTCATGACCGAGAGGAGCAGGAGCGCAACACACAATTTCTTCATACGTCTCATTCCCTTCATATTTGTGTATTTGTTCGGATGTCGTTTTCTCATGTTTCAGTCCTGTCCGGAATTCTCCGGAAGTTCCCCGCGGCAGCCCGTCAGACGGAGAACGCCGCCGTGCGTCGCGACAAAACGGGCAGTCGTCACTCGAGTCCGCGCCACCTCCTGTATGTTGCGGTCTGGGAGAAAAGAAGGAAAACAATGGACAGCGTCAGGAACAGGCTGATGGGACTGGTGACAAAGCCCTGCAGGAAGGGGAGGATCTGGTTCTCCGCCCCCTGCATGGTCCGCCGGTAGTTGGCGTCGAGCATGGGGCCCAGGATGAGTCCCAGGACCATCGGCCCCGTCGCGTAACCGTAAAGACGCAGGAAGTACCCGATGATTCCGAAACCGATCATGTAGAAAATGTCCACGACGCTGTTTTGGATGGCGTACGTCCCGATGACGGAGAGAATGATGACCACGGGCATGACGATTTCTTTCGGGATCTCGATGATTTTCGCGAAGGGCTTCACGCTGATCAGCCCCAGCACCATGAGGGCCACGCTGGCGATGCTCAGACAGCTGACGATCATCCAAAACAGGTGGGGCGTTTCGATCATGAGCATGGGGCCGGGTTTCAGTCCGTGGATGAACAACGCTCCGATGATGATGGCCGTGACGGCGTCTCCGGGAATGCCGAGCGTCAGCATCGGGATGAAGGCGCCGCCGATGGCTCCCTTGTTGGCCGTTTCGGGAGCGATGATCCCTTCGAGGGCGCCCTTGCCGAAGGGCCTCGAAGGGTGTTTCGTGGATCGTTTCGCCTGATCGTAGGCCAGAAGGGCGGCCACGTCGCCTCCCGTGCCCGGAAGCGCCCCGATGAAGACTCCGAGCAAGGCGGAACGGAGCGAGAGCGGAAGGTATTTCAGAAATGTCGCCCAACTTGGGATGATCCGGTCGAGATTCTGTTTCGGCGATTTCATCCCCGAACTGCGGAACTGCGTCAATGCCTCGGAAACGCCGAAAAGGCCGATCATGGCGGTGACAAAGCTGATTCCCGCCATCAGGTACAGATTGCCGAAGGTGTAGCGAAGCTCCCCCGTGGAGGGATCCATGCCCACCATGCTGAGAAGGACGCCGACGGCTCCCGCCGTTATCCCCTTGATCGGGTCTCCGCCGCCGATGCTGCCGATGAGAAGCAGTCCCATCACGGCGAGCAGGAAGAAATCCCGTGGGGCGAACTTGAGCGAAAAGTTCGCAATGACCGGAGCGGCCACGGCAAGGACCACGATGCCCACAAAACTCGCGAAAACCGACACGGTCGTGCAAAGGCCGATGGCCTTGCCGGCTTCGCCCATCTGGGCCAGCGGATAGCCGTCCATCGCCGTCGCGATCGCGGCCGGCGCTCCCGGAATGTTGATGAGAATGGCGGTGATGGCGCCGCCGTAGACGCCGCCGACGAATACGCCGCAGATCAGCGCCAGTGCGCTGTTGATATCCCACGAGAAGGTAAAGGAGATCAGCAGGGAGGCCGCCATGGTCACGGAAAGCCCCGGAATGGCTCCCACCCAGATGCCGGCGAAAACGCCCACCCAGATCAGGAGCATCATCTCGGGCTGAAGGAACGGGATCAGGAAATACTGAAGGTTCTGCGCCATTTTTGCCGGGCCCCTTTACGGAAGAATGACGAGGAAGAGGTAGCGGAAGACGGCCACCAGCACCGCAAGGGAGGCTGCGGAAACGAGCAGCGCCCGAACGATGTGTTTTCCTCTCTGAAGATAGATCATCCCCAAAGCGAGAAAAGCGAAGGAAGATACGACGAAATGAAGTTTAGGCAACGCGATGCAATACACCACGAGGAAGCAGAGAACAACCACGACATCTCCGGGGAAAAGAAAGCGCGCCAGCGAAGGCGCCGTGGCTTCGGGTTTCTCCCGCTTCACAGCACGAAAAAAGTTGACGGCGGAACAAAGCATGATCACCGTCGAAGCGAGCTTCGGAAAGACGGAAGGGGACGAATACTCGCCGCTCGTCATGTCCAGCGCGAAATAGTACCCGAGCGCCCCGATGAGAAACGTGATCGCCGCGATTCCGAGTTCTCCGGGTTTCCGGTGAGCTTCGGGAACGAACGTGGACAAGTCCTTCAGTGAAGCGGCTCCTTCGGCCGCATTTCCCTCCGCGAGAATCTCTTTCGATTCTTCCATAGGGCATTTCACTTCCTTTCAACTGAACGGAACCTGATCAGGGGGAAATGGAGCGGCAGCGCAACGCACCGATCCATTTCCCCGTGTTTCGCGGTGTGTGAACGAGCTTATTTCCTGGGTTCGGGGATTCCGAACTCTGCGGGGGATTTCTTCGCGCCGCCCGCGTTGAAGATCAGCCAGCTGGCGGTGGATTCGAACTTTTCGAGGAACTTCACCGCTTCCGCGCCCGTGCTTCCGTTCTTGAAGCCGCCCGAATTCCGGACGTATTCTTCAAAACGGGGTTCGGCCATGGCCTTGGTGAACGCGTCCGACAGCTTCGCGACGACATCGGCGGGAGTTCCCTTTTTCACGAAAACGCCGTAGAAGGGGCCCCAGGGGAGGTATTGCGCGTATTCCGGATAGACTTCGGTGATGCAGGGGAGGTCAGGCAGTTGCGGAACCCGTTTCGTCGCAAGGACCGCAAGTCCCCGGAGCCGCCCTGCGCGGATATACTCGACGGATGTTGACAGCGCGAGCGGCATGACGTCGGCGTGTCCGCCCATGACTGCGGTCGCGCCTGGGCCGTCGCCGTCGAACTGGATGTAGTTGAAGTCGGTTCCGTGGATATTCTTCATCATGGCGCCCGCCACATAGGGCAGACCGCCCACGCCGGACGTCGCCATGCGGATCTTCTTGCTTTCTTTCGCAGCCTCGACGAGATCTTTCATGGTCTTGTAGGGTGTTTCCGGGTTCACGCAGATGACGACTGCGCCCTCGACGGCCACCGTGATGGGTTCGAGGTCGTGGAAGCTCAGCGGGGACAGGCCGAGGACGCGATAGTTCGCCGGATTTTCGGCGCCGTACAGCAGGGAATATCCGTCGCCGGCGGAGTTGACCACCAGCGTCGTCGCGAGGGCGCCGGAGGCCCCGACCTTGTTCTGCAGGACGATCGAGCCGCCGAGGTGTTTCTCGACGAGCGGCGTGATCGCGCGGGCGAAATTATCGGTCCCGCCGCCGGCGCCCCACATGATGTACCCCTGGATCGTCTTTTCCGGATACGCGGCGAATCCCATGGAAGCCGCCGACAGCATCAACAAAACGGACAGGAACAGAACGCAGGATCTCTTCATTCGTGACTCCTCCTTTTATTGGCATGTCTTTGGAACGTTGCAATCGGGCGAAATCCGGAGCGTGTACGGCTCTTTCCCGGCGCGTCGGCCGGGAAAGAGGAGCGATCAGTCTCCCTTCCGGTTCTCCGGATCGAAAAATTCGCCGAAGAGTACGGCTTCCGAAGGGATGTCCGTCATGATGGGTTTCGCGACCCAGGTGCTGTTCATGTAATGCTTGAGCGCGATGTTCTCCGATACCTGGTTGCCTCCCCAGGTTCCGCAGCCCATGCTCGATGTCATCGGCATGCCGTTGTTGGCGCTTCCGGCGTTGGCCTTCGACTGCGGCTGGCGGACCATGACGCGGGTGACCGGCGCGCGAAGGGCGAGCGCGTTGATGTGCTCGTCGTTGAAGCTGTAGATGCCGCAGGAGTGTCCGCGTCCGCCGACCTTGTAGATTTCGTCCATCATTTTGAGCGCGTTCTCGAACGCTCCTTCGTAGCGATAGAGGGCGAGCAGCGTCGTGAGTTTCTCGCCGGAGAACAAGTGCTCTTTCCCGATTCCGTCTCCGACGACCATGACGAACTTCCGGTCCTCCGGGATATCGAACCCGGCGGCCTTGCAGAGCTTCTGCGGCGAGACGGCCACCGTTTCGACGCGCCGGTGTCCCTCGTCGTCCCACATGGCCTTCTTGAGCATCTCGCGCTGTTCGTCGGTCGCGAGATAGCCGCCTTCCTTCTGGAGCTGTTTCACCATCGCATCGTAGATCCCGCCGTAGATGACGAGGTTTCCGTCGGCCGAGCAGCCGGAACCGTAGTCCGAGGTCTTGCTGATCCGCGTGTTCCGCGCGGCTTCCTCGACGTCCGTGGTTTCGTCGAAAATCATCGTCGCGTTGCCGGCGCCCGAGCAATAGGCGGGCTTGCCGGAGCTGTGCGCGGCCTTGGTCATGGCGGGTCCGCCCGTGGCCATGATGAGATCGCACATTTTCATCGCTTCCGCGACGACCGCCATGTTGACGTCCGTGATGCAGAGCAGGAAATCCTCGGGTTCGCCGATGGCCCTTAGTCCCTGCCGCATCTTCTCGACGACTTCATAGGTGGTCTTTTTCGTCCGGGGATGGGGCGAAAAGACGACGACGTCCCGGGCCTTCAGCGCATAGATGGCGGTGACGATGGGCGTCAGTTCCGGGTTCGTCATCGGAATCAGGGACGTGATCACGCCCGCCGGCTTGCCGTAGCGCACGATGCCCTTCTCGGGGATCACCTCGATGGGGCCGACGCTCTTCTGCCGCAGCGCATCGCGAAGAACCCCGAGGATCTTGTGGCGCTTGCCGAACCGGCCTGCCCAGTCGCCCGCGCCGCTTTCCTCGACGCCCATCTTGCAGAGACGGTCGAAGTCCCTGGGGTTGCCGGCCGCCCATGCGACGCACCGGCACATCCGGTCGACGCGCTCCTGGTCGTAGGTTTCGATGATCTTTTCCGCGGCGCGAGCCCGCCCGAAGATCTTTTCCAACTCAAGTTTCTGTTCCTCCGTGATTTCGTGTTTCGCCATACCTTCACATCTCCTTTACGACTCTTTCGCGTGCGGGGCCGGCTATTTCGTCATCCTCCAGGGTGTTTCCTCGCCCCAGGACCAGACTCTCCACGGCTTTTCCTCTCCGCGTTTCCGGAAAATATCGTTGATGTTCCAGCACCCCTCCGTGACGACGGGCGCATTTTCCATGCGGACATCGATGACACAGGGCTTTTCGAGCGCGAGGGCCTCTTCCAGGATCGGCTTGAAGTCTTCCGGACGCTCCACCGTGTACCCCTTGATTCCGTAGGCTTCCGCAATGGCCGCGAAGTCGGGGCTGTACGGTTGTCCGTCCCGCTCGAAGAGCGTCGCGAACTGGTGCTGGTAGTGCTGGTTCTCAAGCCCCGCGATGGTCCCGAACGCGCAGTTGTTCATGACGACCCACACGACGGCGATGTTTTCCACCGCGCCGGTCGCGAACGGGGAGACGTTGGCGCCCATGCCGCCGTCCCCGATCAGGGCCACGACCTTGCGATCCGGGCGTGCGGCCTTCACCCCGAGGGCTGCGGACGGACCGTATCCCATCGTCGCGAGTCCTCCGGGGGCCACGAACGTCCCCGGCTCGTAAATGGGGAACTGCTGCCCGACGCCGTTTTTGTTCCATCCGACGTCCGCGACGACGAAGCCGTCTCTCGGGAGCGCTTCCCGAAGATCCGCGAGGATCCGTTCGGGGCGCATCGGCCACTGGTTCGACTTCTGCGCGTCGGCGATTGACGCCCGGTACGCCGTTTTCGCCTCAGCGATGGCCTTGACGATCTGCGGGCGTTTCACGCCGGCCGGGTATTTCTTCTTCGCCGCCGACAGGATGGCGTCAATCGCCATCTTCGCGTCGCAGACCGCGCCGATCTCGGTCTTGTAGTTCCGGCCGATCTCTTCCTGGTTGATGTCGATATGGATGAGCCTCGTGGGGGGAATGTCGAACGTCTCGCCGAAGTACCAGGAACTGCAGTCCGCTTCGGAGAGCCTCGTGCCGATCGCCATCATGACGTCCGCCTTCATTGCCGTGCTGTTGTTGAACGCCGTCCCCCAGAAGCCGGTCATTCCGACGGCGAGCGGATGGTCGTCCGGGATGGAGCCCTTGCCCATGAGCGTGTAGAGGACCGGAATTTCGAGGTGCGTCGCCAGCTCCGTGAACGCGGCCGCCGCGCCCGAGGAGATGACGCCGCCGCCCGGGTAGAGAATCGGGTGCGCCGCTTCCGCCAGCATCGTCGCGATTTCCGTTGCGGTCTGTTCATCCATTCCGGGGCGCGGGAGCTTCGGGGCGTTGTCGATGCGCTGATCGAAGAAGCGGGTGTCGATTTCCATGGAGAAGAGGTCCATCGGGACGGATACCAGCACCGGCCCCGGGCGCCCCGTAACGGCAAGCCGGAAGGCCTTGTCCATCACTTCGGGGAGAAGCTCCGGACGGTCGACCCTCCATGCGCGCTTGACGAAGGGGCGATAGATCTCGAACTGGCTCGCGTCCGAATGCATGTTGACCTCCTGGTGCGGATGGCGGCCGAAGTAGCAGCTCGGAACGTCTCCCGCGATGACGACCAGGGGGATGGAGTTAAGTCCCGCTTCCGCGACGCCTGTGGTCGCGTTGGCGAGTCCGGGGCCGAGGTGGGTCAGGAGGACGCCCGGAACCCGGCATCCCTTCGCCCGGGCGTAGCCGTCCGCCGCGTGCGCGGCGATCTGTTCGTGCCGGACGGAAATGAAGCGGATGTTGCTTTCCTTCAATGCGTCAAGAAAGCCGATCACCGTATGTCC
>CALMZW010000300.1 GCA_937870605.1 uncultured Synergistaceae bacterium | reverse complement strand
TCTTCCTTCGATAGACCGACAGGAAACGGTTCTCCGAAACGCGCGAATCCTGTGCGCCGCCGCAAAGGAACTCAAGATTCCCGTTAAGGTCACGGAACAATACCCCAAGGGCATCGGTCCGACCGTAGTCGGGTTACGCGAAGCAACCGACGGTTGCGCTGTCTTTGAAAAGAAGCATTTTTCCTGTTGTGACGCCCCCGGGTTTGACGCGTTCTTTTTCGCACCGGACCGGCCGATAACCGTCCTGTTCGGGATCGAGACGCATATCTGCATCCTGTCGACTCTTCTGGACATGCGGGAACGGGGTCTTCCCGTCATCCTCGCCGCGGACGCTTGCGGGAGCAGAAATCCGCTCCATGCCTCTCTGGCGCTCGATCAGGCTCGTTCCGCCGGAGCCCTCGTGTTGCCTGTCGAGAGCATCGTCTATCGAATTCTGGGCTGCGCCGGAACTCCGGAGTTCAAGGCGCTGCTCCCGCTGTTCAAGTAGGCCGGGGAGGACGAACGAATGCATACGATCGATCGCAACGCCGCGCTGGAAGCACACCGCAGGGCGCACGGCAAGATTCGCATTTATCCGACCATGAACGTCCAGAACGAGCACGACATCGGCATGGCGTACGTCCTCGGAGGCGCCATCGCGGCGAAGGAGATCGAGAAGGACCGGTCGATGTCCTACGAACTCACGGGCCGGGCCAACAGGATCGCGCTTATTTCCAACGGTTCCGCGGTTCTCGGGCTCGGCAGGATCGGAGCGGACGCGGCGCTTCCCGTTATGGAAGGGAAGTGCCTCCTCTTCAAGATTTTCGGTGACGTCAATGCGATTCCCCTGTGCATCAACACCGAAAACGAGGAGGACATCGTTCGGTTCGCCGAAATGGTTGCGCCCACCTTCGGCGCAATCAATATCGAGGACGTTTCTTCTCCCGATACGTTTCTCGTCGTGCGGGAACTGCAAAAGCGTCTCAATATCCCGGTTTTCTCGGACGACCAGCACGGTTCGGCTGTCGTGGTTCTTTCGGCGCTGACGAACGCGCTTGAAGTCGTCGGCAAGAAACTTCCGGACGTTCGAATTGTCGTTTTCGGCGCGGGCGCTTCCGGCATCGCCGTGTCCGAAATACTGATCGAAGCCGGCGCACGGAACATCGTCGTCGTAAACAGTACCGGAATTCTCTGCCCGGAAAACCGATCGATGAATGCGATACAACGGGAACTCGCAGAACGGACCAACCCCGAGCACCTTTCGGGATCGATTGACGCGGCTCTCCGCGGCGCAGACGTCCTTATCGGCCTGTCGAGCGGCGGACGGCTCGGGGAGAAGCAACTGGCGGCGATGAATTCCGGATCCGTTTTCTTCGCTCTTTCCATGCCGCAGGCGGAAATGACGGAAGAAGAGGCGCTCCGGTCAGGAGTCACCGTCTATGCATCGGGGCTGACCGGATCGTTGAATCCCATGCCCAATCTTCACGTCTACCCGGGACTCGCCAGAGGGTTGCTCGATGTTCGTTCCCGGGGAATCAACAACAAGATCCTCCTGGCGGCATCCGGAGCGCTGGCGGAGATCGTCGATCGTCGGAGATTGTCTGAACGTCACATTATGCCGGATCTTTTTTCCGACGAGGTGGCGCCGAGAGTCGCCGAAGCGGTCGCGCAGGCCGCTATTCAACAGGGTATGGCGGAGCGCCCGTTACCTCCCAAGAAAGTCTACGATGAAACATGGCAGCGTCTGTACGGCGGCATGCTGGACCTCGTGTAGGCAGGGCGGAACATCCGGAGGCGGCGTCAACGCCGCCTCTACAGAAACGTCTTGAGAACGAGAATCAACGTCCCGAACAGCGTGACCAGGAACGAATACCGCTCGCTTTTCCAGAGGACGTCGAAGCTGAAAGGGCCTCCCAACGAATGCGCTTGCGGCTGCCTGGGGAAGAAACTCGGAACTTGCGTCCGATACCGTTGATACTCTTCGCCGAATGCGGAGGACAGGAAATTTTCCTCCAGCGGGACAATACCGACGAAATACACGACGAAAAAAGCCGCCGCATACGCCGGAACGACATAAACCGAAGCCATCACCGACCAGCCGAGACCGATCAGGAAATTGCCCACGTACAGAGGGTTCCGGCACCACGCATACGGCCCCCATGTGACAAGGCCCCGTGCGGACACTTTTTCTCCGCGGTATCTCCCTATGGTCCCGGCCGCCCAGAAACGGACGCCCTGCCCTGCAATGACAAACGGAATGCCCATCAGGAGGCCGCCCGGCGTTGGAGAAGCGAAAAATGCGACGGCGACAAAAAACGCCGTCCAGATGGCGCCGCGCAGACGAAACACTTCTTCCCTGAATCGCATCACATCTTGTCCTGTTCGGAATCGGCACGGTAAATTTCTTCGGAAATACCCCATCCGAGAAGACGAATAGCAACGGCCACGCCGATCGCTATTCCGATATACTCCGTGAAAAACCGCCATGTAATCGCCATGACCCCCGCGAGATTCCAGGGAACGAGGAGATGGAAAAGCGCGGCCCCGCCTCCTTCTGCAACACCGCTGGCTCCCGGAGTGGGGATGAAATACAGCACGAAGAGGAAGACGCCTTGCACCATGAGCGTCTGCAGATAGTTGACCGGAAGGCCGATCGACCAGATCAGACAGGGCAACACGGAGAAAAGAAAGAAAAGATACAGCGCCGAAAGGCAGATCGCCCATAAAAACTGGGGAAGTCCCGTCGTAAAAAACATATGAAAGTTATCGTTATAATTGTCGATTTCCCTATTGATTCTTCTGACGACGGCCAGAACCTTCGTCGGTTTGACGAAACCAAAACGCTTGAGCCAGAGGATCAGGATCTGACTCCATCGCTTGATCACGCGGGGACGCAGAATGCTCAGTACGACAAAGAACCAGGAAACTACGACAAACACGATCACGTATGAGAATATCCCCTTCAGAAACATGCTTCCTTCGAGGATTCCGGGCTCAAGCACGACGGCGACCGGAACCGTCAGTCCCAGAAGAAGAAGCGTCATGAGGGTTCTCGTGAGCGTGATTGCGATCCCCTTGCCGATGGGGACCTTCTTTTTGTAGAGAACATACACCTGAAATGGTCCGCCGCCGCTTTGCATCGGCGTGACGGCGCATCCGAAGTAATGCAGGAACGTGAGTGTCATCCCGAGCTTGAAAGACAAAATCTCCCCAGCCGCTTTGCCGATTGCGATAAAACGGAATCCGTCACACAGCCACGCGCATATGACGGAAAAGAGAGCGAAGAGGATTCCAAGCTTGTTGGCCGACGCAATACGCGATATCGTCTGTTGATCGACGCTTGTCGCCAGTACGATGGCGTTCACGCCGAAGGCGAGCAGCACGAAAACGATCAGTCCCTTACGCAGTGACACTGAATCTATTCCCCCCACACCTGAAAAATTCTTCCCCTGCCGGATCGTTCTGCACGCACTGCATTGTATCAGAATCTCCGGCATTGAACGAAAAGCTCTTCACTGAACGCGCCCGTCCGCGAAGGCGCCCAGAGAGTGCGTGTATGGGGCAAGCTTCTCCAGTTCCGGGATCAATTCGTTCCGAAGGCGAAAAGAAAGTTCAAAATACTTGCCAGCTTCCAGAGACGCCGAAACATCTTTCAGGCGAGCATTGAGCGCATTCCGGACTTCATCGAGCTTCCCGTCCAGAATCTCGGAATCTTTCAGACCAAGAAGGTTCTGACAGTGCGTCAGAACGTGAATGAGCCAGTCGATTCCATCCGACGCCTGTCGGAAGGAACCCACGGCATCCTTCACTTTTTCCCGTTCCAGCGAATCGGCGATCCGCCCCAGGCCGGCCGTCAGAACCGGAAGATACCTCGAGGCTTCCTGAAGCGATTCCGAAACCAGATTCCGTATTGAGTCGGTCGTTACGTGAAGCTCCTTTCCCTGCGTCGACGCGAGGAACGCTTCCTCCGATATCGTCTCCCCATCCAGAGAGAGGGACGTTACGACACGCCCCTTGCCTGCCGCGAATTTGCGTATCGCCGCCAGACAGGAATTTCTGTCCGAAGAATCGAAAGAGACATCATCCGGCGCGTTATCATCCACAAGCACGATCATTCTTC